>JAUXGQ010000189.1 GCA_030621975.1 Gammaproteobacteria bacterium
AAAGGATCCAGCGGAGATGCCCAGGTCTGCGGGTCGCCGCGGAATGGATCCGCGAACGAGCTTGGAGGAAGCATCGCGGTAACCGCCTGCCTGTCTGCCTGCTGTGCCGGAACAGGCTGATTGGCAGCCCACTGCTCTGCATGTCTGCGCTGCGCCTCGATCACCTGCGCCTTCTGGGCAGCCCTCAGCTTGGCATATTCCCGCTGAACCGCTTGCGCCTCGGACTGCTGGGCCGCCATATGCTCGGCAATCCGCGCCTGGGCGGCCGCAAACTGCTCCGCATACTTGCTCTGCGCGGCTTGCGCCTCGGCCTGCTGCGCAGCCATCTGCTCGGCAATCCGCGCCCGGTCGGCCGCGAGCTGCTCCGCATAATTGCGTTGTGCGGCTTGCACCTGGGCCTGCTGCGCGGCCAGCTTCTCAGTGTACTCACGTTGGGCGTCCAGCATCTGCGTCTGGTCGCTCCAGGGGTTACCCCACCAGGAGCTGGCCGATGCAGAAACAGTCGCCAGGGCCACGGCGGCCGCTAATGTCGTCATCTTTTTCATAATCACACACCTGAATAATCTTTAAATGGGAGGATAAAGGCGCCATTCGGCGCCCCTCATGCCCGCCTTTTTTTTATCGACTCCCCGAAAAAAAGCGGAACAGCCCTCCGGACGGACGGCGTACAGCCGTCCATCCGATCGGTAAAGAACCGGCGAGAGCTTTTACTTGGCCGCGGCAGGCGGAGCCTGAGGAACGACCTGCGCAGTGTAGGGGGCGCCGTATCCGTAGGGAGCGCCATAGCCATAGGAAGCTCCGTAGCCATAGGGCCCGCCCCAGTACGGGTAGTTGTAGCCGTAACCGCGGCCACGGCCCCAGCCACGGCCACTGCCACTCATGCTCATGCTCATGTTGAAGTCACCCCAGCCATCACCGAACCAGTCGTCACCCCAACCACCATAGCCGGGACCACCACCCCAGGGACCCCAGAAAGCGGAAGCCGAGGCGGAAGCGGCGAGCAGTGCCGCAATGGAAGCAGCTTTTGCGATTTTCTTCATGTCAAATTCTCCGATATATTGTGTTCGTAAGCAGCAAAATCTGAAAGCAGTACCTGCGCTTTCGGGAAAGAAGTATATTAGCATGTTGTTACATTGCCAATTTTTAAATTATATGGCCGTCGCCACCCTGATAGCATTCTTCAAATGATCCGTTCCTCGCCCCTGGGGTTTTGACCCATGAAATTGACCATCACCCGCCCCGATGATTGGCACCTGCACGTACGGGATGGCCAGGCCCTCTCCTGCGTGGTGCCCCATAGCGCTGCACGGTTCGCGCGCGCCATCATCATGCCCAACCTGACCCCTCCCGTGACACGCACGGAACAGGCGCGGGCCTACCGTGACAGGATACTGGACGCCATCCCCCCCGGGGCGGACTTCAATCCGCTGATGACCCTGTATCTGACCGAAAATACCCCCCCCGGAGAAATACACCGGGCCAAAAACAGCGGTATCGTTTACGGTGTCAAGCTCTACCCGGCGGGCGCCACCACGAATTCGGATTCCGGCGTAACTGATCTATGGAAAGTTACGGCCGTATTGGAGGCGATGGAACGACACGACCTGCCGCTGCTCGTTCATGCGGAGGTCACGGACCCTGGCACCGATATCTTCGACCGGGAAAGGGTATTCATCGAACGTTACATGACGCGGATCACCCGGGAATTTCCGGCGCTCAGAATCGTATTCGAGCACGTCACCAGCCGCGAAGCGGTGGATTTCGTAACAGCCGCCTCTAATCGGGTCGCCGCCACCATCACCGCGCATCATCTCCTGTACAGTCGGAACGCCTTACTGGCCGGCGGTGTCCGCCCCCATTTTTACTGCCTCCCCATCCTGAAAAGGGAACAACACAGAGAAGCCCTGGTTAGCGCCGCCACCAGCGGAAACCCGAAGTTCTTTCTCGGAACGGACAGCGCCCCCCATCCGTCCCATGCCAAAGAAAACGCCTGTGGTTGCGCCGGTTGCTACACCGCCCATGGGGCACTCGAACTCTATGCGGAGGCCTTTGAAAAAGCGGATGCCCTGGAAAGGCTGGAGGGGTTTGCGAGCTTTTTCGGAGCCGATTTCTATGGTCTCGCCAGAAACCGGGGACAGGTTACCTTGACCAAAGCCGCCTGGAAGGTGCCCCACAGCTACCCGCTGGGTTCAGACCGGGTGATTCCTTTGCGCGCGGGGGAGAAGATCGGCTGGAAACTGGTGAGAAATCGGGACTAGCCGGGAAAATTCACTGCGGAGGACACAGAGTTTGTTGAATTTACGAGGGTTGATCATACGGGATTGGATCAGCAGTTCCGTAGGTTGCGGTGAGCTTGCGAACCCCAACATCGGGGCGTTGCGGGAGCTGGCACCGTAGGAGCCCGCTTGCGGGCGAACCGGCACCTTATCCAAGGCCTCGTGGTTCGCCCGCAAGCGGGCTCCTACAGACTGTGCTTGATATTGGGGTAAGGTTAGGCGGTGTTCGCATACCCCAAGGTTCCGAGCTATCCGCTTTCCTCTGGCACATCGTCTTCGAAGTCCTCCTCTTCCAGAAAGTCGTCTTCGAAGTCGAAATCTTCTTCCGGCGGATTGCCGTCGTAGACCGCGTTCAGGCGTTTCTGCAGGTAGGCGTCGCGGGTAAATTCATAAGGATCCAACGCCGCCTCCGCCAGGATGTCTTTTATCCCCAGCAGGTCGGCACGCTTGTCGACCAGATTGACTGCCGTGAATGCGTAACGCCACTTACCCAGCTCCAAATACGCCAGCGGGTCCAGATAGGTCCAGTCGACCCACAGCCCTGCGGTGTCACGTATACTGTTGGGGCCCAGAAAAGGCAGCACCAGATAGGGACCGTTCCCGACCCCCCAGTATCCCAGGGTCTGGCCGAAATCTTCCCTGTATATCTCCAGATTCAGATTGCTCGCGACGTCCATAAAACCCAGCACACCAAGGGTGGTATTGACCACGACACGCCCTACATCCGATCCGGCGCGTATGAGTTTAAACTGCAGCAGATTATTCGCAGCCGAGGTCACGTCAGCGAGATTGCCGAAAAAATTCGTGATACCCCGGTTGACCGGGGTCGGGGTTACGCTCTTGTAGGTTTGCGCAACCGGCTTGAAGATGTCGCGATCGAAGTCATCGTTAAATCTCGTCATCGCCCGGTTAAAGGACTCGAAAGGATCCCTCGGGTCGCGATAATCGCTGGGTGTGGATGCGCAGCCTGACAGCAACAGAAAGGCCACCGTTACCGTTAGTAGAACTATCCCTTTAACCATCTGATATCTTGGGTTATTCATCTTTCGAGGTCGTGCACGCATCGCCTGGATACCAAGCAATCGAGCCCCGAGCCGGATGGATGATCAAGTGGTATTTCCAATGGATTGAGTATCACGTTAACGGCTCGGCCCCAAGTTCCTTCAACCCGTCCTATGCGCCGAACAATCGCCGCCACCAGCGTTTGCGGTTTGCCGACAGCACCTGGGTGGCGGGCAGGTCACAGGGCGGCAGTTTGCTCATTATCCAACCCGGGAGCGGCGGATTCTCGCTATAACCGCAGGACACGCCCAGATTGTTCGGATCGTAGATCTTCACGAAAGCAGGCTGGCTCATGTCGTCCGCGTAGACGATGCCGCAGTAGTCTTCGCCGTGTTCCTGACGCAGCAGCTTGTCGATTTCCGCAATGAAGGATTGAACCTGCGCGGCGCCGGCCGCGGTCTCCGGCGGCGCCTCACCCACCGCATACAGAAACCAGCCCTCCCCCGCGCACTGGCGCAAGCTCGTCCACAGATCATCGAGCTGATGCCAGCGCAAGGCAGATGTGAAGCCTCCGCGAAAGGCGCGCATGAATTCATTGTCGTCGATTGCGGCAGCACTGCTCATAAAACCACCTGATCCATAGCCAAGGTTCCTGCAAACTCAGCGTTATCCGCTGCCGGAACCAGTACCGACGGCCGTCTTTGCAGTCGCTTACAGGCGTCTTGATGACTGAATTCACCAATCTTGCTCGTCTTTTTCGCCAGTTTCAAGAGATCGACGGCAGGTGACACCGATTTGGTTGCACTCGGGAGACCGATCGGGGAGAATTTACCGACCCGATTCCATGCAACCTCCTCGCCTGATCCGGCCGCGGAGCGCTGTATCCACTTCTCCGGTAACTTAAGATGATTCCAGTCAGAGATGGCGTAAAAAAATGGTCGATCCTGCTGCCTACGGCGATCCTTCCCCGTCCACTGCGGGTCAAGGCGCGCGAACAGCTCCTGTCCCGCCTTGAATTGGCGATAGCGCAACGCGCGGGCCTGATCATCATCGCCCATCCCAAGTGCGGCAACACCTGGCTGAAGGTGATGATATCCCGCCTGTATCAGATCCGGCATGGCATGACGGCATCGCTGCTGATCAACTCGGATGAGCTCGCCCTCAAGAACCCGGCCATCCCCCGTCTTGCAGCCACCAACGGTTATTACAGTTACGAAGGCGCGGTTGGGCGGGCACTGGCGGCGAACGCCCCTGACTCGGCGTTGCGGCACAAGCCGACCGTGCTGCTGGCCCGTAATCCCTGCGATATCGCCGTGTCCTGGTACTTTCAGTTCACCAAACGACAGTCCGCCCATAAGCAGGAATTGATCAATCACTTTATCGAGCACCCCATCGACCGCCATAAGATCGAAATCTGGGATTTCGTGCGCCACAGCGATATCGGGCTGCCTTTTCTGATCGACTATCTCAACACCTGGGAGCGCAACATCAGCGGGCTGGAACACGGGATGATACTACGTTACGAAGACATGCGTGCGGACCCCGGCAAGATCCTGAAGCAGGTGACGGGCCTGATGGGAGAGACCTTCAGCGACGAAGAGATCGGGGAGGCCGTCGAGTTCGGTTCCTTCGACAACCTGCGCAAACTCGAAAGCAAGGGTTTTTTTCATCAGGGAGGGATGAGCCTGCGCAATGCGAAGGACCCGGAAACCTTCAAGGTGCGGCGCGGAAAGGTCAACGGGTACCGGGACTACTTCTCCCCCGATCAGGTGGCCGAAATGGAAGAGCTGATG
>JAUXGQ010000246.1 GCA_030621975.1 Gammaproteobacteria bacterium
CGACCGATTTTGCGCTTATGGGCGCCGGTGAAGGAGCCTTTTTCGTGGCCGAACAATTCGGACTGGATTAGATTGGTCGGTATGGCCCCGCAGTTGACCGCCACGAACGGCGCCTTGGCTCGGTGCGAAAGGCTGTGAATGGCATTCGCCGTGAGTTCCTTGCCGGTGCCGCTCTCGCCCCGGATCAATACCGAGGCTTCGACTGGGCCGATTTTGCGCAACCGGACGAAAAAATCCTGCATTATCGGGCTGTTGCCGATGATGCCCAAATCGCTGACCGGTTCCGACTGAGCCGACTGTTTTCCAGATAGTTTGGCCATCCCGTAGGCGTGGCCCAGGGTGATCAGAAGTCGGAGCGGGTCCACGGGCAAGGTATGAAAGTCATAAAAACGCTGCCCGATCAGATCCCTGATCTGAGCGTCGTCAATGGAATTCCCTCTTAACAACGCCACCCATTTACTCTCGCTGCTGGACGAATAGAGCGCTTCCCAGCGTTTCAGGGCGGAGCCGCCTTCAAACAGGTTGATATCCGCTAATATGACGTGGAATTCATTTCCGTCGCTCAGTTTCTCCGCGTCTTTGATATTCCCCGCCTCGTAAACATCCCAGCCAGACGCTTTTATGGTCAGGGCAAGATCGTTGGCCGAGCTATCCGAGGTCGTGATGTACAGTAATTTTCGTTCTTGATCTGCAATGTGTGGATTGGCAATATCGAATGCAGCTGAATGGGGATTCATCATCTTTCCAACAGTAGTGTTCATATATTTCCCGGTTTTTTGACATTTTGTAGCGTTTCTAAGACTAGGCAAAAACCGTGCCTTCAATCTCAGGGCTGATGCCGCAGAAACAGAAAACAATGCGATCTAAAATATGTTTTCCATGTATAACAATGGGATATAGGTTTAGGGGATCGAGCGCCGCCAAGTGAAAAATAATACCACAAGAGGGCAATTGAGCAGAAGTGTAAAATTTGTTGAACAAACTCTTTCGTTGCCATTAATCCCTACTACTTAAATTCCTAAAGACTCCAGCCATCCTCGGTTCACGCCTTGGGCGCTGCTTCGGAATCCGCAGACGGATAATAGGTTTTTCATTTAAAGCAGATAGTTATGCGAAAACTTTTAGTTTTGAGAGAGGCGATCAGCTGGAATCCTGGAAACAACGCGAGTCCCTAAGTGTAAAGCCGCTTTTACAGTGTTGACTTACCGATCCTGGGCTGTTATACACGCCCGCTGGGGCGCGGGATGTTTGGTCACCGGTTGAGCGAGCGGGTCGCCGCATTATAAAGCAGTATCGGATCTTACCGCTACGAACCCCTAAGTCCGACAGGCTCCTGGCTGCATGCCCCGCCAGGTTCTGCGGGTCAACCCATTCACACAGACCTTCACGCCGATCTAGGAACGATCTGACGCCGTAATGCTTACCGCTTGCCACGAATGTGACGCCCTGCAGCAGATAAACAGCCTGCCACCCGGTGGCGTTGCACATTGCGTATGCTGTGGTGCGCGCCTGCACGGCAATCCGAAGGGCGGGCTCGATGCGCCGCTGGCCCTCAGCATCAGTTCCCTGGTCCTGTTCCTGATCGCCAACCTGTTTCCGCTGCTGAGCCTGACGGTCGCGGGCCGCACCCAGGAGACCACCCTTTCCGGGGCCTCCTGGGCCCTCTACCAGGCCGAGATGGCGCCCCTGGCGGCGGTGGTCTGGCTGACCAGTGTGCTGGGCCCTGCGCTGATCATCCTCGCCAGCCTTTACGTGCTTGTCGCCCTGCGCCTCGCCCTGCCCCTGCCGTTTGTGCGTCCGGTTCTGATCGGGATCAGCCGGTTGCAGCCCTGGGGCATGTTGGACGTGTTTATGCTGGGCGTCCTGGTGGCGCTGGTCAAACTCGCCGGTATGGCCGACGTGGTTCTCGGACCCGGGCTGTATGCCTTCACGGCCCTGATCTTCTTCTTCGCCGCCGCCATGGCCAGGCTCGAGCCGCATCTGCTGTGGGAACGGCTGGGGAGCAGGCGATGAGATGCCACGCCTTGCGTGCCGCCGAGCAGGGACTGATGGGCTGCCATACCTGCGCCCTGGTCGTTCGGGCCCGGCCGGGCCACGAGCAGCACTGTCCCCGCTGCGGTTCATCGCTGCACTTCCGCAAACCCAACAGCCTGGCGCGCACCTGGGCGCTGCTCATCACGGCCATATTGATGTACGTTCCCGCCATGGCGCTGCCGGTGATGCAGACCGCCTCTTTCGGCAAGGTTCAGGCCGACACCATCATGAGCGGGGTGGTGTACTTCCTGATGCACGGTGACTGGCCCCTGGCGCTGATCATCTTCGTCGCCAGCGTCACGGTTCCGCTGCTCAAGATGATGGCCCTCATCTATCTGCTGTTTTCCGTCCAACGGAGGAGCCGGTACCGGCATCGGCAGCGCACCCGCCTGTACCGGCTCACGGAGCTGATGGGGCGCTGGTCCATGGTGGACATATTCGTCATCGCACTGATGGCCGCGCTGGTACACCTGGGCGCCCTGGCCGAGATAACCCCGGGGCCCGGCGCCGCCGCCTTCGCCGCAGTGGTGGTTCTGACCATGTCCGCCGCCCTCGCTTTCGACCCCAGACTCATCTGGGACCACCAGGAGAAACTTAAAGATAATGAGTGAGAACAACTTCGATGACCTCCCGGAGGCGGAGGTCGCAGAGGGCAGAAAGGGGCTTTCCATCGTCTGGCTGCTGCCGCTGGTGGCGGTGCTGATCGGCGCCTGGCTGGTTTACAAGACCTTCTCCGAGACCGGTCCGACGATTACGATCCAGTTCGATACGGCCGAGGGCATAGAGGCGCAGAAGACCAAGATCAAGTACCTGGAGGTGGGCGTTGGCACCGTCCAGAAGGTGGACATCGCCGGTGACGAGCAACCCCACGTAGTCCTCACCGTTGAAATGGAGCCCGGTACCGCCCCCTATCTGACCGACAAGACCCGCTTCTGGGTAGTGCGGCCCCGGGTGGGCGCCGGCGGGGTGAGCGGCATCGGCACCCTGCTGAGCGGCGCCTATATCGGTGTGGACCCCAGCAGTAAGGGCCAGCGCCGGAAGCAATTCATCGGGCTCGAAGAGCCGCCCAATATCTTCTCCACCACAGAGGGTACACGCTATCTGCTGAAGGCGGTCGCATCTGATCTCTCGCGGGGTTCCCCCGTTCTGTTTCGCAGCATAAAGGTCGGGGAGGTGACGAAAAGCCAACTGGCGGACGACCACAGCGGGGTGGACGTTGAGATCTTCGTCGAGGCACCCCATGACGCCTTCGTCACCACCGGCACGAAGTTCTGGGACGTCTCCGGGCTGGAGATGGACATCGGCGCGGATGGGGTGAATGTGGAAATGGCATCCGTGGCCTCCCTGATCAGCGGCGGTGTCGCCTTCGACACCCGCGAACCGGGGGAACGGGCGCCGCCTGGTACCCGGTTCACCCTGTTCAAGAACCGTAAGAAGAGTGAGGAGCGGGAGTTCACGGTCACCGAGCGCTACGTCCTGCACCTCGAAGGCAGTGTGCGCGGTCTCACCGCAGGGGCGCCGGTGGAGTATCGGGGCATCCGCATCGGTACGGTGAAGGACATTCAGTTTTACGCCGACATCGAGCAGATTCGAACCTTTATCGCGGTTTATATCGACCTGGAACCCCAGCGGGTCCCCGTGTACCCGAATAAAGTGCCACTCCCGGATTCCGGTACGGTGGACAGGATGGCCAAATGGGTTGAAAGGGGCTTGCGCGCCAGGCTGCAGACGGGAAACCTGCTCACCGGACAGCTGTTCGTGGAGTTCGATATCTTTCCCGACGCCGAGCCGGCGGAGATCTTTTTCTACGCGGGGGTTCCGGTACTGCCTACCGTGCCCGGACAATTGCAGGGGTTGACCGACAGCGTTGCCAGGATTCTCACCAAGCTGGAGAACCTGCCCATCGAGGAGATCGGCCGCAACCTGGAGGCGACCACCGCCGGGACCAGCCGGCTGGTCAACGGCGAGGAGGTCAAACAGATCCTGGTAAGCCTGGATTCGGCCGTGGAAAAGGCCGACAGGCTGCTCGCAAACCTCAGTGAGGCCAGTGAGGACGTTCAGCCCCTGCTGGGGGCCTCCACGAAGGCGGCAGCGCAAGCCGAGGCGACCCTTGCCTCCTTCGAAGGCGCCGTGTCCGAGGATGGTCCCCTGGGCAGCGAGTTGCTGAGAACCCTGGAAGAACTCAGGGCTACGGCTCGTTCGTTACGCATCATGGCGGATTACCTGGAACGACACCCGGAGGCGTTGTTTAAAGGCAAGGGTGCGCGCTAAGGGCTCGCTTCAAAATTAATTCACATTTTGGAATGCCGATCTATCCCGCCCAGCTGCGTTGTTCGTCGCTTAAATAGGCTAGCTATTCCATCCTTAGGTCCGTTAACGGCACATCCATGTGCCACTGCTCG
>JAUXGQ010000266.1 GCA_030621975.1 Gammaproteobacteria bacterium
GCCGCTTCGCTTTCCAACAGGCCGGGGAGCTGTGGATGAGCGATGTGATTCACGGACCGAGCGTGGTGGTGGGCAAGCGCACCAAGCGTAAAACCTGTCCCTGATCGCCTTCATCGACGATGCCACACGGGTGGTCCCCTATGGGGACTTTGCCTTATCGGAGAATACCCGCACCTTCCTGCCGGTGCTCAAGCAGGCGATCCTGCGCCGGGGGCTCCCGCAGCGCCTGTATGTCGACAACGGGGCCAATTACCGCTCCCGGCACCTGGCGCTGGTGTGCGCCAAGTTGGGCATTGCGCTGATTCATGCCCGCCCGTACCGGCCCCAAGGAAAAGGAAAAATCGAACGCTGGTTCAAAACTGTCCGCGCACAGCTGCTGACCCGTTTGTCCGGGGAGGATACCGCCTCTCTCGCTGCTTTGAATCGGCGCCTGCACGCGTGGATCGAAGGCGAGTACCATCACGCCCCTCACCGCGGACTGGGGGGCGCCACGCCCCTGGAGCAGTGGGCGCAGGCGGGCGAGTCGGTGTGTTTCCCCGAGCCCGAGGTGGATCTGGACGATCTGTTCCTGTTCGAGGCTCAGCGCAAGGTACAGAAGGACCGTACCGTCAGCCTCAACGGGGTGGTCTACGAGGTCGATGCCGCTCTGGTCGGGGAGAAGGTGACCCTGCGCTTCGATCCCGGCGCCGCGCCCGAGCGCCCCGTGCAGGTCTGCCACCAGGGCAAGCTCCTCGAGCAGGCCAAGCCGGTGCAGACCTATGCCAACTGCTTCGTCAAACGCAACCGCCCGTCCTGGACGCTGGATGTCGATGGCCCCGCCCCCGAGCCTGCACCTTCGGGCCTGAAGCTGCGTACGCTCCCCGACGCGGGCGAGGAGGAGCGCTGATGTACCGCAAGCATTTCGCCTTAACCGCCTTCCCCTTCGATCTGACCCTGGAGCCCGAGGATCTGTTTGTCTCCGCCACCCTCACCGAGGCCGAGGTGCGTCTCAAGCATCTGCTGGAGCTGCGTGCCATCGGCCTGGTGACCGGCGAGGCCGGCTCGGGCAAGACCACGGTGTGCCGCAAGGTTGCCGCCTCTCTGCATCCGGGGCTCTACCGGGTGTTCTATGTCCCGCTGTCGACCGGCGACGTGATGGACATGTACAAGTCCATCGGCTGGGAGTTGGGGTTGCCCACGGAGCGTAATCGCGCGACCGCCTTCCGCATCATCCGCGCCGAGATCACGCGCCTGACCCTGGAGGCGAAGCAGCGTCCGGTGCTGATCGTCGACGAGGCTCACCACCTCAGAAACGAGGTGCTGGAGGATCTGCGCCTGCTCACCAATTATCAGATGGATTCCGAAAACCGGCTGTGTCTGCTCCTGGTAGGACTCTCGGAGCTGCGCCGGCGTCTGTCCATGGCCGTGCACGAGTCGCTGGCCCAGCGCATTGTGGTCCGCTACCACCTTGCCGGCCTGGAACGCGAGGAGGTGCCCGGGTACCTGACCCATCGTCTGCGCCTGGCCGGTTGCGAGCTGCCGCTGTTCGAGCCACCAGCTGTCGAGGCGCTATTCCAGGCCACCCGGGGGATGCCGCGCAAGGTCAACCGCCTGGCCCACTATGCCCTGACCAGTGCCGCCATCGACAAGGCCAGGACCGTCACCGCCGAGCATGTCCAGGCCGCACGCGAGGAGGTCGCACCATGAGCACACCACTCACCTACGCCCCCCTGCAGGTACCCGAGGACTGGACCCCCGAACAGGCGCTGAGCGTCTACGAATACCTCACCCAGATGTCCGAGGCAGTCTGGGAGCGCTACGCGATCGATCTATTGCCGCTCGTGCGACCCGATCCGAGCGCACAGGGCTCGGCACAGCCCGACCTGTTCGACCCCGACGACGAGCTGCCGTTTTGACGTTAGTGCGGCGGGCCATGGCCCGCCGCTACACCCCCCCCGCTGCGCCTGTCCCCGACTTCACGACTCCCTCTTCGCGCAAACCATCGTCCTCCAGGCATCGGCTCCCCGTTTTTCCGGATTCTTCCGTCTTCCAAGGCTATTCCACCGGTACGATTAATGTGGGAACTCGGCCCCGATCCGCTCCGAAATATCTTGGGAAATCGGCGGTGAATTAATCTGAGAGACAACAACCAGTGGTGCGAGTGCACCAGCGCTTTGATGGATCGCGGCGCCAGGGTCGGTGCGGGAGCTGAGGTGGACCCCGGGATCGGGCCGCTTCCCGCGCGGCGGAGGCAATTCGATGAGCCCATCGGTCTGCATTCGCAGCATCGCGACCCGGGCGGACATCTCTTTCAATCCACCGTCGGCCTTGTACCACTGCAGCGCCCGGCAGCTCATTCGCGACAGCGCGGCGCGACTGCTTTGCGGGTTCTCGGTGATCAGCCGGCGGATTTGCATCAGCTCCGCTTCGCTGAAGTCGCGACCGCAATAGCGCCTGCTCACGAAGTGTCCGCAAAGGGTACCGACGACGGCAGCCGGGCCTGCGGTGGACGAGCAAGCTCAGCGCGTCGCTCCGCGCTCATCGTCCATGGGAGAAAAGGCGTGAGATCCGTCGGCGCCGTGGCGCCGTTCTCGGCGCAGGCATTGAGGTAGGCCATCAGCCAATGGCGAGGATTGATTCCCCATAACACCAGGGTCTTGAGGATGGAAAAGAGGCTGGCGGCCAATTCCGCGCTCCACAAGCTGCCCGGGCCGTAGTAGTTTTTGCGACCGGTGACCGGGCCGCGAATCGTGTTTTCCGCCAGGTTGTTGTCCAAGGGGACCTGAGGGTTGTCGATAAACAGAGTCAGGCCCTCCCAATGGTCGAGCAGGCTTTGGCAGACCTTGCGCTGTCGCTTGCGGGCGCTTTGCGACAGCGATGGGACGGCCTCGTCGTCCTGTGGTTCGTCCTGCTCGGCGATTAGCCGTGTGGCCCCCTGGTGCATCGCTTGCAGAGTCTCCTGCACTGCCCGATGGTGTTGCCGGAACGCTTCGCTTTGTTGATCGAGGCTTTTTTCGCGATCCCGGTGCTCCAGGCGCAGGGTGTTGCGGTGGTAAAGCTCTGCGATGCGCTGCGTCCATTCCAAGGCCCAAGGTTCGAGCTCTTTGAAGGAGCAAGCGGCATCGAGGAAGTCCCGGCGCACATGCGCCCAACAGAAGGCCAGCAGGATGATATCGGACAGCCGGGCAAGCTTTTTGTAGGCACTGTAGCGGTCGCATACGATGATCGCCCGGCCGTTTTGCAGGCCGGCGAAATGGGCGCCGGGAACAGCGGCGCTACGACTCGGATCGAGGATGAAGAAGATCACCGATGCGGAGCGGGTCACCCACAGATACCAGCGGCTGCCGACCTTGCCCTCCACCTCGACGAATACCTCCCAACGGGTCTCGTCGTTGTGGAACAGGGTTTCGGTCATCTGCTTTTCGTACAGCCCCTCCATGATGGGCTCAAACAGCGGGGCGATGGCACGCAGACCGCCGGCAACGGTGCCCGGGGATGCGGTAAGGGCAAGATCGCCCAAATCCTCTAAATGGCGATGGGTCGGCTGAGCGTACTGGAACTTGCTCAATAGGATTTCCGCCCGGAAGCTGACGCCATAGGGGCTGCGGGGAATCAGGCGCGGCGGCGGGGGCGCGGCCATCACCGCCGGAGTATCCGGACAACAACAACCCGGGTTGCGCACAAAGGCGGGCCGGCGAATCCGGCGCTTGTAGGCATTTACATCACTCTCGATGATTTCGCTCGTTTCATCCAATCCCGGTTTGGGCACATGGGGTAAGCCGCAACGCGGGCAGCATTTTTCGTCTTCCGGCAGGTCGCGCACTTCAGGGACAACGGGGAGATTCGGCCGCGGGGTGCGCCCATGCCCGTTACTTCCGGGCTGCTGACCGCGCTTGCGCGTGGAGGTAGGCTCGTCGCCCTTCTCGGACTTTGCCGATGTCTGCTTTTCGCTCTTTTTGCCGAACAGCCGCTTCTGCAGATCCTTGATCTTGGCATCCTTGTATCGATTCTCTTCCTGCGCACGGTCGAGCTTTTGCTTTATCCGAGTATGCTGTGCTTCCCAGTAGCTCGCTCGTTGGATGAGGTCGATGTGTTCCTCTTTGGTGATCGTCACCCACTCCTGCGAAAACGGATGTACGGGGACGATCTCCTTGTCGGAGTGTTGATGTGGCTCCTTGGGTGGCGTGCACGCGGTGGCTTCCATGGGCCACGTTGTACATGATTAATCCGGCTGTGTCCCGTACTTTCTTTGTCGGCCGGAGGGGGGTGGCCGAATGTTTACCCGGAGGTAGCGAAAACGGCTCGAAACCAAGGGGCCAGTGTCAAAGATGGGCTAA
>JAUXGQ010000488.1 GCA_030621975.1 Gammaproteobacteria bacterium
GACGAACAACGCAGCTGGGCGGGATAGATCGGCGTTCCAAAATATGAATTAATTTTGAAGCGAGCCCTAAGGGTAGCGGGCCAGGATAATCCGGCGGTCCCGCGCAATGCCCTCGAACATCTCGAGATCCACGCCCAGTTCCTGAATCTCTTCGTCGAGCGATGCCACCTTATTTTCGGCCTGGGTGTGCACTATCTCCGATCCGGCCGCCAGCAGAAAGCCGCCTGGCGCGATGAGCGCAAGGATAAACTTGCCGGTGGTCATCCGGGTATCCTCCGCCACCTCTCGGAAGTGGAGGCGACGGGCTTCGAGATCGGTCCTGGTTTCGCGCAGGTCGGTAGCCAGATCTGCGGGCTCAATTTCCGGAAGGGGTACTATAAAACCCTGAGAAGTCGGGTCCTGCATCGGAGTGGCGAAGAATGTTGCGTCCGAATCGGCGGCGGCTGACCCGCTGGCAACTACTAAGAGGAAGCTGAGAGCGGCGGCAACCTGCTGAGTTCGTAACATAGTTCGCATCACTCCTTACCGAAGGGGCGCCAAGAGTAACCTAAGCCCACTAAATAATAAAGCTTTTTCCGGTCTGCTTAGTTTAGTTAGCGTCCATTTGGGGGGAACTTTAGGGAATTGTGTGAACGACTTCACGGGCTGAGCCCGTTTCTGTGGCCGAGGATTTCAGACCTCTGAGTCCACTGGTTGTAGCGGCAGCTTGTCGCCGATATAAAATCCTATATCCTTCCCGGCCAGTTCCTTGGCAAACCGGAAATCGGCGCTGAAATCCGCATGGATGCGGTACAGCGGCTCCCCCGTCTCCACGGGGTCCCCCAGCTTCTTGAACAGATCGACGCCGGCCCCTTTAGCGATGGGTGCACCCGCCAGGCGGGCGATACGTGCCATCTGCAGATTGTCGATTGCCGTAACGACACCACCACCCGGGGCCTTAACCATAAAGCGCAAGCGCCCTGGTTTCGGTTTATCGGGATTGCGTCCCTGCGCGCCCGCGATGGCCAGCATCTTGTCGAGCGCGCGCCCTGAATCCAGGATGTCCCGGGCAATGGCATAACCCTGGCCGCCGCGTACGTCCGGGTCGAACTCCAGGATCCGGCCCGCCAGCCAGAGCGCCTTCTGGCGCAGATCGGCGGGGCCCTCCGGGTCGTTTTCCAGCACCTTCATTACATCCCTGAGTTCCAACACCGGACCGATGCCACGCCCAACGGGCTGGCGTCCGTTGGAGATCACCACCTCCAGCTGCAGGCCAAGCCGGTCACCGACGAATTCGAACAGCTTGCGCAGGCGCAAGGCCTCTCGCATATTGCGTACCTTGGCGGTGGGTCCGACCGGGATATCGATCAGCAGGTGGGTGGATCCTGCGGCCAGTTTCTTGGCCAGAATGGATGCTACCAACTGGCCCGGCGAATCCAGGGAGAGCGGCCTTTCCACGGCTATGAGCAGATCGTCCACCGGCGCCAGCTGCGCGGTCCCGCCCCAACTCAGGCAACCCCGTTGATGGCGGACGATCTCGCGCAGCCGCCGGGGCGACAACTCCACCCGGGCCAGGAGTTCCATGGTATCCGCCGTACCCGCCGGCGAGGTGGTGGCACGGCTGGAGGTCTTGGGGATCAGCATGCCGTGGGCGGCCACGATGGGCACCACCAGCATACTGGTGCGATTACCCGGAATACCACCGATGCAGTGTTTGTCGGCCACCAGCGGTTCGCCCCAATCCAGGCGTTCGCCGCACTCCACCATGGCGCGGGTGAAATGCAGCACTTCGTCGCGCTCCAGTCCGGCCTGGGCGGAACTGACCAGAAATGCCGCAATTTCCATCTTCGAATAACGCTTCGCCCCGATGTCGCGGGCGATCGCCATGAAATCCTCGGCGGCTAGACGCTCGCCCGCAATCTTTCGATGTACCGCATCCAGGGAAGGGGGTGGTTCGGCGTGCGCTACGCGAACGCTACGGCCTTGCGCGACCCCCAGCTGTGCAAACGCCTGCTCGCTCAGTCCAAGCTCGTCGATCCCCGTGATGGATTCATCATCAACCACGTTGAGCACCGCCAGGACCTTGCGGCCCCCGCTTTCTCCGGAGCTGATCTCGACCTTGGACAACGCCTGAAACCCTTCCGACCGGTATACGGAACAGCCCCGATGCAGATAGGCGACGTTCTCGCGATAGGTGTCGATAGCCACCCGGCGCAGTTTGAGGGTTTGTCGTTGGGAGGGGGTCATCTGTGTCGTGCGCCAGGTACAGCCTGTATTGCCGAGCAGCGCCGCGTTGATACCATTAAAAGATGTCCTGATTACCTAATATGTCTAAGCTAGTTTTCAAGAAAACGCGTATCGGCACCTGTCCCGGCCCCTTGGTGGATGCGGCGCGCGTAAGTGCAGTGCAAGTTAGGAAATCCTTGGGCGCGCCTTATCCACCCTACAACGATTGGTACGTATTACGCCAACCCGTCTACGTAAAATCACAGACGTAGGGTGGATAAGCGCAGCGCATCCACCATTTATCCTTAGACACGTAGGCACTCAGGAAACATGTTGGGCTACGGCGTACTCGAAATCATGCAATAACCACATATATCAGTTGGATACGCGCCTAACCCAACCCACATTCTAGCATCCTCTTTCCCATCAGCATGGTGTCTCGGCGGCGGTCTCAGCTTAGCTTATCACTTAGCCTTTTGCACCGATGATCCTTCAAGGGTCCGGGCGGCAATTGACTGGCATGGGAGAGCGCAACCGAATAATTGCGGCTGACATGTTCATGATACTTCGCCAGATGCTCCCGGGCGGCGATGTTTCCCTCCCCGGCCAGCCGGGTCCAGATC
>JAUXGQ010000068.1 GCA_030621975.1 Gammaproteobacteria bacterium
CCTCCACTACGCTACGGCCCCCCCGGCGTGGTCCTGAAACCGGTGCTTCACACTCAACAATGCTCTATCCTGCAACTTTGGTGGATCTCTTGATCAACACGGAAGTGGATCAGTTTTAAACCGGTAGTGGCACCCCAAGGGGGCCTTCACACGGACAATAGGCCCCTTCGAGGGGCCTTCATCAAACCGCCCCCTCTGGGGGCGGTAGATGATTTCCTATGCATCAAGAAACACGTGCGTTACCCCTGACCCCCTGGCGAAGAAAACTTGTCACCAACGGGTTTGGTTCACACCCGCTGCCGCCCAGGGGCTCCGCCTCTGCGGTACGTCTCCTCCCCGTTTCCTTATACTCCCTCAAGTAAGGGAACGGAGTAAATTCAACTGGCTGCTGTAGTTCGAAAATAACTATATGGTTAGGCCCGTACATAGAATCGGAAGCGCTCTCACCGATCACATCCATTCACTCAGTGCCATGCCCCGAATCCTTCATCCCTCCGCACACCCGCGCATCTCTTCGATCAGGAGCTCCAGCTGGTCCGGGTGGACTCCTGGGTCATCGGCCAGGAGCTCGGCGGCGCGGCGATAGAACGGCATGGCCTCTGCGCAGCGCCCCTCTGAGCGGGCTTGTCTGGCCATGCGCAGCAGAAGTGCTGCCAGTCTTTTTCTCAGGCCGGTCACCGGTTCCGCCGCGGGGCCCATGAGGCTTTCCTGTAATTCAAGGGCGCGCTCGAGCGTCGCCCGCGCCTGCTCCAGACGATCCGCGTTGAGCTGCACCCGTCCAAGCACCATCAGGGTGTAGGCCAATTCCATGCGCAGCCGCCAGATTCCCTTTAGGCGCTCCGACTCGCGCGCCTTCTTTACTTCGCCTTCGGACCGGTAAGCCTTGTCCAGCACCAGTGATTGCGACTTGAAGCGCTCGTACCTCTCTTTGGGGGTTTCCTTATCTTCAGACAACCTGGTGTCGAATGTCGGAGCAGACGACGGCTCCACGGCGGTGTCCGCATCAAAGGTCGCTATGGAGATTTTCGATCTCGGCTTGGCCGGCCGCCTGGGGTCTGGGTTGACCTTCCGTTCCAGAATCGCCGCCAGCTCCCGGTAGAGCCGCTCCGCATCCTCCCATCTCTTTTCCTTTTCATGGGCTGCGGCCAGGGTCCTGAGTGAATAGCGCAGCAGGAACCCGGCGCGCAAACGATCCGGATGCTCCGGTTCGTACTCTTTTTGTGCAAAAGCGAGAGCCTCGCGGGCGGACTCGACCGCATCGGCGTGCCGGCCCTGTTCCATCAGCGCGCGGGCCTCATCGGCCTTCTGGGCGTACAGACTGCGGTGGGTGCAGGCGGGCGTGCACAGAGCCCACAGCGAAACGACTACCGGCATCATGTTGAAGGGGCTTTTCATTCGGAGCGTCTTCCCGGTTTGCGACCAAACAAGATCTTCGCCGCCCGCTTCTTTTGTTGCCGGGCCAGCTTCTTCTGGCCCAGCTCCCAGTTACACACCGCACACATCAAGACCACCCGCCCGACCAACTCGCTGTCCGGACCCATGGCGGCCTCCAGGATCTCCAGTGCCCGCATGTAGAACGTTCGGGCAGCCTGGTGCCGCTTCAAACCCTTGAAGGTATCGGCCAGCTGCACCAGAGCCAACCCAACCTTGCCGTCCCTGGTTCCGTATTCGCGCTCGTAGACCTTAACCAGCCGGGCATACAATTCGGAGGCCTCTCGAAGGCGGTTCTGCCCGACCAGCATTCCGGCCAGCCGATCCAGCGTGCTGGCCGTCACCCGGCTATCCGGCTTCTCTTGGCCGCTAAGCGCCTCAAGTGCCTTGCGGTAGTATTTCTCGGCCTGCTTTGGGTCTTCCTCTTCCTGGTGGATGCGGGCCAGGCCGTAGTAGCCGAAAGCCAGCTTTGAATGGGTCTCGCAGAGCTTCCTCCAGGAGGCCAGTGCCCGCTGGTACAGATCGGCCGCAAGTTTCAATTTTCCTTGCGCGCGCAGCATCTCGGCCAGGTCCTTTAGGGTGACGGCCAGCTTCTCTCGATCGGGCGAATCGGCCTGCTCCAAGTTGCGGAGGGCACGCCGGTACAACTCCTCGGCTCTCTGGTACTCTCCCCGCTCGGCGAGGAGCAGCGCCCGGTTGGACAGTTGATGGACGGTGGTGGGATGGCCGCCGCCGAGCGAACGCTGACTGATGGCCAGTGCGCGCTCGCTCTGCTTCGAGGCCTCCTGGGGCTTTCCCTGCTTGCGTAACACCAGGGCCAGTCGGTCCAGCAATCCCACCAGACTGGCATGCTCGGCGCCCAGGACACTTTCGCGGATGCCCAGAGACCGGCGCAGCGCCGCCTCGGCCTCGTCGTAACGCCACTCTAAACGGTGCAGGTCGCCCAGGGCGGCCAAGGTATCCGCTACCAGAAGGTGATCCTTCGAAAGAAAACGCTCGCGAATCCGAAGGGCCCGGGTGAGCAGCTTATGGGCTTCCTCCGACCGTTCCTGGGCGCTGCGTACCCGAGAGAGTTCCATCAGCGAGCGGGTCACCTCCAGGTGATCGCTTGGAAATATCTTCTCCCGGATGGCCAGAGCGCGCAGGCAAAAAGGCTCGGCCCGATCCGGCCGGCCCTCTGCCCGTCCCAGGGCGGAGAGGGTGTCCAGAGAGGCGGCGACCTTCACGTGCCGGGGGCCGAAGGCGTTTTCCCGGATGGTCAGCGCGCGGCGGGCCAGCGCCCCGGCCAGCTGAAGTTGCCCGGAAGCGATGAGCGCAGAGGCCAGGCCGTCCAGGCTGTCGGACACGTCGGGATGATCGGATCCCAGGGCCTTCTCCCGGATGTCCCGGGCCTGCTCGTACAGGCGCACGGCTTGTCCGTACTCCCCGGCGGCGTAGCGGACGGAGGCCAGCCCATCCAGACCCGAGGCCATCTTGGGATGATCGCCTCCGAACCCGGATTTGCAGAGTTCGAGCGCCAGCTCGTAAATCCGGGCCGCCTCGGGGTAGTCACCCCGGGCGAAGTGCACACCGGCCAGGCCGAACAGCGGGCCGATCAGGCGGGTATGGCCCTTCCCCAGCTTCTCCTCGACCACCTGCACGACTTGATGGTAGAGAGCCTCGGCTTCAGCAAAGCGTCCCAGCTCGGTCCACAGATCGGCCAGGGCCAGCTGGCCTTCCAATAAGACGAAGCGTTCCTGCCGGCGCTGCGGCGCTTTTTCGACAACCTCCTGCAGCATCTCAGCCGCCCGCTGGTATTCTCTCAGCACACGCAGCAGGCCGCCCAGCTGAACCAGGGAACGCACCACCAGCGGATGCCCTGGTGCCAGGCGGGCTCGTCGGGTGGCCAGCGCCTGCTCGATCAGGGGTCGGGCCTTTTTGTAACGGCCAGTCAGCATCAACACGTACGCCAGGCTGGACTGGCTGGCGGCCGTCTTGACATGATCTTTACCCAGTTTGTTCCGGCGGATGTCCAGGGATTTCCCGATGAGCCGCTCCGCCTCGGCGTAACGGCCCACGGCGGCCTGCAGCACGCCCAGCGGATGCCAGGCGGTGGCCATCTCGAGCGTGTCCTCGTCGAGCAGCTGCAAGCGCAGGTCCCGGGCGTGCTCCAGGTGCTCGCGGGCCCGGTCAAACCGGCTCTGCGTGATTTCCAGACTTCCCAGATCAATCAGCGTACGCGTCAGCATCAGGACCTCGTGTAGAATCCATTGGTTAACGTTCAAGTCCTGTGCGGGTATTTTTGCGAGGCTGGGCAGGGCGCGAACCCGGCCTTTATGGATCTCCAGTGCCTGGAGGTACAATCGTTCGGCCTTTTGGAGGTCTCCCCGCGCACAGTGCACGCCGGCCAGTGAGCGAAGCGACTCGGCCACATGGTGAAAGTCGCGTTTGATCCAGATCAGCCGGCGCACCCGGCGCACCGCGTCCTTGTGCTCGTGGGGATCGAAGTCGGGATCGGTCATCCATCGAATCGCCTCGTACAGCTCCCGAGCGACCGGCTTCAGGCTGGCAACCCGGCCAGCAAGCACTTGCTGGTGAAGCCGGAGGGCCTCTTCGTGTTTCGCCTGGAAGTAGCGGACTCGAGCCAGATGGTACAGCGCCCGAAGGCGCTGGGGATGATCGGGTGACAACTGATCATGGGCATAGGCCAGGGCCTCTTCGGCCGATCCGGCCGCCTCACGGTAACGGCCCTCCCGGAATAGAGAATGGGTGTCTTTGTTCCATTCGATCAACCTGCGCTGAGCACAGGAAGGAAGACACAAGCCCAGCAGGCAGACCAGCACTCCAAGGTTTCGCATGGGCACCACTGACTGACGCTAGCATTTTCGAACCAGGAAGTTCAAGGCGTGAAAGAAACCGACGAAACCGAGGGACGGAGGCCGCGCAACTGCGTTCCCTCCCTCCATTTCTGCCTCAATTGTCAAAAACTCTCAATCGTCGAAGGATGAAAAACCTGTGCTATCCCCAACATGAGCCGTTTGGTTGTCGGTTCAGGGACTGCTGACCTGCAGGTAGGCCTTGTAACGCTCCCGGATTCGACGCACGTACTGGAAGGGTTCTGAGCCGCGGCAGTAGCCATAGCGGGCGGTGCGGGCGTACTGCGGACGGCCGAGAAGCAGCATGGCGCGCTCTACGTTGTCGAACCAACGATACGGGTTCCAGCCCTTGCGCTCTGCCAGCCGGCGGGCGTCGAGCACGTGGCCGTAGCCGGCGTTGTAGGCCGCCAGGGCGAACCAGTTGCGCACGTTGACCGGCAGGTTTGGATCGAAACGGTCACGTAACCAATCCATGTACTTCACCCCAGCGTGCACGCCGGCCTCGGGGCGGGTGACGTCTTTGAAACCCATCCCCCGGGAGGTTTTCGGCATGATCTGCATCAGGCCGCGGGCGCCCGCCCACGAGCGGGCCTGCGGGTCGAAGCGGCTTTCGACGTGTGCCTGCGCGACGATCAGCCGCCAGTCGAAACCGTAGCGCCGGGCGAACTCGCGGAACAGGTCGTCGAAGGGTGAGATCTGCCCGGTGCGGGTAGGGCGCTTGGCGGCGTGCTTCTTGATGGATCGGGAGCTCTGGAAATACTTGCGGCGGGTAAGGTTGTAGAAGACCCCCCGGTACTCCTGGTCGAAGAAGGCGTTCACCGCCTTCTTGAGCAACGGGTTGCCGGGAAGCATGGCCCAGCCGTGGGGCACCTTTTCGCCCAGGGCGCAGGCCGCCTGGATGTCGTCTCGGCAGGTCAGCTCTATGTCCACGATGTGGCTGTCGGCCACCGTCAGGTCATAGCTACCGTCCGCTACCCGGGCGACGATCTCCTCGGTCTCGAGCTCTTCGGGGGCCGCCTGGAGCGTCAGATCCACACCGCTGTTCTTCAGCTCCTTGAGCGTTTGCCAGTAGGCGCTGCTCTTGCGAACCACCATGGTTCTCCCGGCGAGATCTTCGGGTCGGGCCGGGCAATGCGGGTCGTCCGTCCGGCATACCACCGTCTCGGTGACGTAGTTGTAGGGCTGTGAAAAGGCCACCCCTTTCTGCTTGCGCTCCGCGGTGATGGTCAGGGCCGCCGCCACCAGGTCGCCGCGGCCCTCCAGCAGCCAGGGAATCAGGTCGTCGCGCGAGGGGGGCACCACAAGCTTGATGTGCAGGTCGTGACGCTTGGCAAACTCGCGCACCAGGTCGTACTCGAAGCCAATCAGCTCGCCTCGCCAGAGGAAGTAGGTTGAAGCGCTGTTCCTGGTCAGCACCCGCAGAACCCGCAGCTTCTTGATGGCGAGCAGATCGCCAGTGTAGATCCTGGAGACCGGCTCGACCAGCTGGACCTCGCTGAGGAACGCGTCGAGCGCCTTGCGCAACGACCTGGCCCCGGGCCGGACAGCCCAGGCCCAGGGCCGCGAACCGCCCACATCGAGGGCCACCTTCAGACTGGGGGTATAGGCCGAGACCGCCTGCACCAGGTTGCTGTCCGCCAAGGTCAGATCGTACACGCCGCGCGAAACCCGGTAGAGGATCTGCTCGGTGTCGAGGTGTTCGTCGACCACCCGAATGGAGAGGCCAGGATACTTCTTCTTCAGCTCCAAGGCGGTGTTCCAGTAGGAAGACGACTTGCGCACCGCGATGGTGCGCCCACCCAGCCCGCCGAGACCGGACAGCTCGTCGCCTGCGCGGGTGACCACCTGCTCGGTTACCACCGCCACCGGGGTGGTGAACGACACCCGCTCACGGCGCGCAGGAGTCACCGTCATGGAGGCCACCAGCACGTCTCCCTTGCCTTCGAGCAGGTGGGGGATCAGGTCGTCGTAGGAGTCGACGTACACCGGCACTGGATCGAGCTTCAGCCGCCGGGCAAACTCCTCGGCCATCTTCCGTTCCAAGTCAGGTGGGAATCCGCTCCGAGGCAAGGTCTCGGCTTCTTCCCTGCGGGGCAGGAGAATGCGCAGCTTGCCGCGCTTGCGGATGGCGGACAGGTCACCCTTGTCGGTTTCCTCGACCCCCGCCGCGGCACCGGCGTCGGTGGCGGCCTGCTCCCGATCACGGGTGCAGCCCGAACCGCAAGCCAGGCATACGGCAACCATCGGAAGAATCGAGCGCATTGGAAGCACACAACGATGCTTCCACACCACCGACCACCCGGTCAACCCTTGTACAACGACCCCAATCTCCCACTGGTGCCCCTACGTTTCGACATAACATATTGACTTCTCAGAGGAACTCAATATACGCGGTGCCACTGTACTAGTGAGATAATTTACTTGTGAAACGGACGGTGTAAGTGTCAAGACTCCCCTATTTATATTTTTTCAGATTGTATTTCTTGGCCAATTCGATCCGTTTTTCGTCGGGGAGGGAGCGTATGTACTTCTTCCAGCCGGGACACCATCCCGTGTGCCATCTCCACAGGCGACCTAGAATCGATTTGGGATTCTTGTCGTATTTCGCCCTGAATCCGCATTTCTCGCAATTTTGTTCAGCCATAGGCTACTCCTTTTTCTTCCGGTAGGCGGCCAGGTTGGAATCGATCATGATGGAGGACTTCATTAAATTTCAGGTGGAAATGTTGGCAGGCTTGATATCCCGGTGAATCAGGCCGCTTTCGTGTGCTTCTAAGAGCGATCGGCAAGCCTGTCGCAGCAGGCGAACCGCGCGACCGACAAGCACCGGAGCAAAACGCTCGACCAGATTCTCAAGATCGACTCCCGAAAGCATCTCCATCACGTACTAGAATGTGCCGCCGCTGGTCAAGCCAAAGTCGAACAGCGCCACCTGGACACCTGGATCTCCCACCCCATTTCCGGTCGATCCCAATCTCCCGCGTAAAAAGGGACACTTGCGAGAGGACCACAAGTAAATTATTTCACTAGTATAGTGGCACCGCGTATATTGAGTC
>JAUXGQ010000050.1 GCA_030621975.1 Gammaproteobacteria bacterium
AACTCCGAGAACGCCTTTCCTCCGAAGGAGGTTTCCAGGCTCTACGTAGCACAGAATCGCTAGTGCATATTCGGCGGTTTGGGCCAAGAACCCCTTAACGCAGATATAGCCATGTTTTTGACTGGCTGGATTCAGTATTCCCGGAACCGGACCCAGCCAGCGGTTCTTCCATCCAGAGATTTGACGATGATACCGTTACTACCCCAGGGCGATGGCCCAGTCTCCGAAACACCGTCCGCCATCGACGCCATTGCCGAATGGCGCTCTTACCTCGGTGGTGCAACCGGCGCTCTGCTGCTGTTCGAGGCCCTGACCGGGCTCGGTATCTACCTGCTCCCCTTCAGCGTCTTCAACCAGTTCAGCGTGATTCTGCACACACTGCTGGGTGTCATGATGCTGCTCCCGGTAGGTTGGTTCGTGTTGCGCCACTGGCGGGTGCGCAAGCGGGGCCGGCTAAGCCACCACCAGCTGCTGGGCTACGGTGCACTTGCCTTCCTCCTGATATGTTCGGTCAGTGGCCTGGTGCTCACCTGGCAGGGACTGGCCGGTCCGGCCATCGGTTACAGCTGGGACCTGGTACACCTGCTGACCGGCATCGCGCTGCCCCTGTTTCTGCTCGTGCACCTGGCGTCGATCATCGTTGGCAAGGCCCGGCCCGATCGGGCGCTACTGGGCGCACGCCGGCGCTACTACCTCCACTCCGTCCTCGGCAGCGGGTTGTTGCTGGGGGTGTGCGGCCTCTGGGCGGTGGCCTATGAAGAGCCCGCCCTGATCCGCGGCTTCGCCCAGGACTACAACTGGCGCTTCGGCGAGGACCGTCCCTTTGCCCCTAGCATGGCGCGGCTGGATTACGGGGAGTGGAACCGGAAGGTCGAGCGGCAGGTGATCGGGCTCATCGATGAGCAGGAGCGACCCGCTTTTCGGAAGGCCCTGGCGGAGTGGAAAAAGAAGCCGGTGGGCCTGGTCGCCCAGCTGCGCCACAGCGCCGAGGCCATCGGCCTGAGCGCCGAACGGAACCGGCAGCTGGAGCCGATCTTCGCGGACTATGTGGCCGGGATCAGGGCCACGGGGGCCGTGCAACCCAGAGCCCTGGCGGGGTCTGCGAGCTGCGGGGCCTCCGGCTGCCACCGGGAGATCTATCAGGAGTGGCTGCCGAGCGCCCACCGCTACTCCTCCCTGGACCACATGTTCCAGACCGTCCAGGGGCTGATGGTGGACGAGACCGCCCCGGAGTTCACCCGCTATTGCGCCGGCTGCCACGACCCGGTCTCCCTGTTCAGCGGCGCCAAGAACCAGAGCAACATGACTCTCAGTGTGGAGGGGGCGGACGAGGGCTCCTCCTGTGTCGCCTGCCACAGCATGGTGCAGACCGATGTCCAGGGCAATGGCGACTACACCGTGCGCATCCCCAGGCCCTATGTCTACGAGTGGGAGGAGGGACCAGTGGCGGGCCTGTTGAGCGACTTTCTTATCCGCACCTACCCCTGGCACCACCAGCAGACCTACTCCCGGCCGTTGCTGAAACGGGCGGAATTCTGCGGCGCCTGCCACAAGCAGTATGTGGATCGGGAGGTCAACGTGGACATTGGCAAGGTGCAGGGGCAGAACCAATACGACAGTTGGAAGAACAGCCGCTGGTACCACGAGGGGGACCCGACGCTGACCATCAGCTGCCGCGAATGTCATATGCCCCTGGTGAATAGCGCCGATCCCGCGGCTGGCGACGGCGGCGACTACAACCGCACGCCTGACGACGGCAGTCACCGCAGCCACCGCATGCTGGCCAGCAACCAGTACATACCCATCGACCAGGGGCTGGAGGGGGCGCAGCAGCACGTGGCCCTGATCGAGCAGTGGCTGCGCGGCGAGCTGGAGATACCGGAAATCGCCCACAAGTGGACCAGCGGTCCAGTGGTGCGCATGGAGCTGGAGGCGCCGGACCGGGCGCGGCCGGGCGAGCAATTGCAGGTGCGGGTGGTGCTCACCAACAACAAGACCGGCCACGATTTCCCCACCGGCCCCCTGGACATGATCGAGAGTTGGGTGGAGCTGCAGGTCACCGACTCGGATGGCCGGCTGGTCCATCATGCAGGCGCGCAGGACGAGCAGGACAACGTGCCCGAGGCGCCGGTGATCTTCAAGGCCGATGGCTTCGACCGCCAGGGCGAGCTGATAGACCGCCACAACCTGTGGGACTTGGTGGGGGCCAGCTACAAACGCGTCCTTTATCCAGGGGCGACCGATTCGGTGACGGTGTCCTTCCAATGCCCCTCCATGGCCCGGGGACGGGTCAGCGGCAAGGAGCACGGCCCCGGCAGGCGCAGCGATCGCTTCTCCTTTGCCGTTCCGGAAACGGCGGACGGCCAGCAGTTGACCGTCAAAGCGATCCTCTGGTACCGCAAGGCCAACCCGATGTTTCTGGACCGGATCTACGGCGAGGAGAAGCGGGTCCGCGCCCCCGTCACGGCGATCTCCAGTGCCGTCGCCACCATCAAGGTCGTACAAGATGTCATCGTATCGGCTCAGTAAGCGCCAGCGCCTGCTCTGGCTCTGGGGCGGTATCTCCCTGGCCGCCGCGCTGATCCTGGGCGCCGCGGTCTTCCTGGGCGGCCCGCGGCAGGCGGGCAGCGGTGCCGACGCGGCCGGCGGCAGCGAGATCACCAGTGTCCTCAGACGGGAGGCCGGCGCGGAACAGGCCCGTTTTCGCTTCCGGGATGTACGGGAGCAGGCCGGGATCGACTTCCGGCACTTTCCCGCCACACGCCGCTCTCTGCTGCCGGAGGATATGGGCCCTGGCCTGGCCTGGGGTGACTACGACAACGACGGAGATCCGGACCTCTTTCTGGTTAACTTCAGCGGCTCCATCCTCGATGCCGATCCAGTGGGAGGCCGCCACGCCCTCTACCGCAACGAGGGCGGCGGCCGCTTCCTCGACGTGACGGAACAGGCCGGTCTGGCCGAGCCCTCCTATGGCCAAGGCGCCGCCTGGGGCGATTACGACAACGACGGGGATCTGGACATCTACCTCACCAACTACGGGCCGAACCGCCTCTACCGCAACGAGGGCGACGGCCGCTTTACCGACGTGACCGTTCCGGCCGGGGTCGGCGACCCGGGCTTCAGCAGCGCCGCGGCCTGGGGCGACTACGACAACGACGGCCACATCGACCTCTATGTCTCCAACTATGTCTTGTTCGAGCACCGCGAGACCGATCAGGCCCGCGTGTCCAGACAGCATGGCTCGGAGATCCCCTATACCATCAACCCCTCCTCCTACTCCCCGGCCCCGAACCGGCTCTACCGCAACAACAGCGACGGCAGCTTCACCGACGTGGCCGAGGAAGCGGGGGTGGCGGACGCCCAGGGACGCTCCCTGGGCAACCTCTGGCTCGATTTCGACAACGACGGCCTGCTGGACCTCTACGTGGCCAACGACGTCTCCGCCAACGGGGTCTACCGCAACCGGGGTGACGGCAGCTTCACCGACATCGGCGCCAGCTCCCTGGCGGCGGACTACCGCGGCGCCATGGGCTTGGCGGCCGGCGACTACGACCGGGACGGGGACATGGACCTCTTCGTCACCCACTGGCTGGCCCAGGAGAACGGCCTCTTCGAGAACATGGTCTCCGAGGGGCTGAAGGACGGGCAGGGCAACCGGCGGCTCTTCTTCATGGACAACGCCGAGATGACCGGCCTGGGCCAGATCTCCCTCAAGACCGTGGCCTGGGCCACCGGCTTCGCCGACCTGGACAACGACGGCCTGCTCGACCTCTGGGTGGTCAACGGCAACACCCTGGAGATGGCCTCGGACACCACCCGGTTGAAGCCCCAGCCGCTCTACCTGTTTCAGCAGGAGCCGGAGCAGGGCTTCTTCGAGGTGGGCCACCAGGCCTCGCCCGCGCTGGAGCGGCGCTTCGTGGGCCGCGGGGGCGCCCACGCCGATTACGACGCCGACGGCCGGATGGACATCGCCGTTGCCGTGCACGGTGGCCAACCTCTGCTGCTGCATAACACCAGCTCAGGAAACGGCCATTGGCTCGGAATCCGGCTGCGCCAGCAGGGCGGCAACACCCGCGCCATTGGCGCCCGGGTCTCGGTGCGCAGTGGTGGCCGGGTTCAAACTGCCCAGGTCGGCGGTGGGGGCTCCTACATCTCCCAGCACTCGGACGACCTCCATTTCGGCCTGGGCGACGAGGCCGGTGCGGTGGAGATTACCATCCACTGGCCCGACGGCAGCATCGAGACCCATTCGGATATCCAGCCGGACCGGCTGTTGGAGCTCAGCCACAACGCGATGTACAAAAGCAAGGAAGGGGCATCTCCGTGACCAACTTTTTGCGTTTCCTGTTGATCCTGCCGCTGCTGCTCCATCTGGCTGCCTGTGGTCAGCAGATCTCCGACCGACTCTCCCCGGAAGACCTGGCCACCCACAACCAGGCCGTGGGACTGATGGGCCAGTTCAACTACGACGAGGCCCTGGCGCGATTCTCCGATCTGGCCCGACGCCATCCCGACAACCCTGAATTCCGGGTCGACCTGGCCATCGCTACCCTGAACCGCCAGCAGGAGGGGGACGAGGCCGCCGCCCTGGCCATCCTGGCCGAGGTGCTGCAACAGCAGCCGCGACACCTGCGCGCCCTCTACACCAGCGGCCTGCTGGAGCTCAACGGCGGCAACGCCGAGCGTGCCGGGCCCCTGTTCCGGCAGATGGTCGAGGCGGATGCCGGGGACGCCTTCGCCGCTTACTATCTCGGCCTGACGCTGGTCCAGCAGGGGCGGCACGAAGAGGCGCTACCCTGGTACCGCAAGGCGATCGAGCTCGATCCTCACCTGCGCAGCGCCTACTATGGCGCCTTTCAGGTGCTGCGCCAGCTGCGCCGGGACGAGGAGGCGCGGGAGATGCTGGAGTGGTACCAGAAGCTAGCCACCGATCCCCGCGCCCGGCAGGCGGAGTTCAAGTACACCCGCATGGGTCCCAAGGCCGAAGTCAAGGCGCTGAAGGCGGCGCCAGACGGGCCCGCTGCGCTCCCGGACGGACCGCTGTTCGGCGAGCGCCAATCGCTGCCTTTGCCGGGTGGGGTACCCGAGGAGCGGGCCAATCTCACGGCGGCGGATATCGACGGCGACGGGCGTCTGGATCTCTACCTGGCCGGCCGCGCCGTGCTGCTGGGGGAGGCGGGGGGCGGCTTCAGGCCGCTGCCGGATCACCCCTTGGCGTCGGCGGACGATGTCAACACCGCCCTGTGGGGCGATATCGATAACGACGGCCTGCTCGATGTCTATCTCTGCCGCCGCGGACCCAACCAGCTGTGGCGGCAGCAGGCGCCGGGGCAGTGGCGGGAGATCACCTCGGAGGCCACCGCCAACGGCGCGGCGGATACGGTGGACGGCGCCCTGTTCGATGCCGACCACGACGGCGATCTGGATTTCTTCCTGGTCAACGCCGATGCCCCCAACGAGCTGCTCAACAACAACCGGGACGGCAGCTTCAGGCCCCTGGCGCAGGAGCTGGGCATCGCCGGCCGCGGGCCGGGCCGCTCCGTGGTGGTGACCGACCTGGACCGGGACCGCGACGCGGACCTGCTGGTGCTCAATGCCGCGCCTCCCCACGAGGTGTGGCTGAACGACCTGATGTGGAGCTATCGACCGGCGCCCGGATTCGACGCCTTCCGTGGGTCACCGCTGAACGCAGCTTTGGCCCAGGACCGGGATGCGGACGGGCAGCCGGAGCTCTATACCCTGAACAGCGACGGCGCCGCCGAGCGCTGGCAGCCGGACGCCGGGGGTCAGTGGCAAGGGACGCCCCTGTCCGCCCACGACGTCCCGGGCGAGGCATCGGTCCCCACGCTGGCGCTGCTTGACGTGGACGGCGACGGCGCCACCGAGCTGCTGCGCTCCACGGCCGATGGCTGGGGCCTCTACCGCATCCGCGCCGAGAGTCTGGAGCCCCTGGTCAGCGCCGGCCGTCCCGGATTGGGAGCCTGGATACCCTTCAATGGTGATGTCGCCCGGGGTCTGGCCATTGTCGGCCTGGACGGCGGGGGGCTCGCGATCTGGCCGCCCGGCCCCGGCCGCCACCCCTTTGTCGGCTTGACGCTCAGCGGCAGGGAAGAAAAAGGAGAGTCCATGCGCTCCAACGCCTCCGGCATCGGTACTCACCTGGCGCTGCGGACCGGCAGCCGCTGGACGGTGCTGGAGAGCTTCCGCCAGTACAGCGGGCCGGGCCAGGGGCTGCAGCCCCTGACCATCGGCCTGGGAGGAGCCGGGCAGGCGGACTTCGTGGCCATCCGTTGGTCGGACGGGGTGTTCCAGAGCGAGCTGGCCCTGGAGCCGGGAAGGCTGCACGCCATCACCGAGACCCAGCGCCAGCTCTCCAGCTGCCCGGTGCTGTTCGCCTGGGACGGAGAGGGCTACCGCTTCGTCAGCGACCTGCTGGGCGTCGGCGGCATCGGCTTCGCCATCGGGCGGGGGGAGTATGCCGAGCCGCGTCCCTGGGAGAACTTCCAGCTGCCCGGCGGTCTACTGCAACCCCGTGGCGGCCGCTATCTGTTGAAGCTGACCGAGCCCATGGAGGAGGCGGCCTATCTGGATGCCGCCCGCCTCGTGCTCTACGACCTACCCCCCGGCTGGCGGATGGTGCTGGACGAACGCATGTCCATTCTCGGTCCGGAGCCGAGCGGGGAGCCGCGCTTCTACCGCGGCGAGATGTTGCCCATGCTAGCCACCAACGGGCGCGGGGATGCAACCGCCAGCGTGACCCGCGCCGACCTCCGGGCCGCGACCGTGGGCCCGCTGGACCGGCGCTTTATCGGCCGTTTGGAGCGGGAGCACCGCCTGCTCCTGGAGTTCCCGCGGCCCCTGGACGCCGTTGCCGGCGAGCCCATGCTGGTGATCGACGGCTGGGTCGAGTATCCCTACTCCCAGACCCTGTTCGCCGCCTGGCAGGCGGGCGCGCACTACCAGGCGCCCTCCCTGGATTACCAGGGTGTGGACGGTAGGTGGCACACCCTGCTGGAGCAGTTCGGCTATCCGGCGGGTATGCCCAGGCGCATGTCGGTGCCCTTGGACGGGCTGCCGCCGGGGGTGACCCGGTTGCGCCTGCGCACCAATCAGGAGATCTATTGGGACCGCATCGCCGTGGCCTATGCCGAGACCCCGCCCCAGGTGCGGCGCCGCCCGCTGCCCCTGCGCGCGGCCTGGGTCGAGTCCACGGGTTTTGCGCTGCGCACGACTGGCGAGCAACGCCTGCCCCACTACGACTACAGCCGCCGCCTGCCGCTGTGGGACACCCGGCACATGGCCGGTTTCTACACCGAACTCGGTGCGGCGCAGGCCCTGGTGGCCGAGGTGGACGACGCCCTGGCCATCATCGGTCCCGGCGAGGAGATCCACCTGGAGTTCGACGCCCCCGACTCTTCGCCACCGGCGGGCTGGAGCCGGACCCTGGTGTTCGAGAGCAACGGCTGGGCCAAGGACATGGATCTCTTCACCAGGGATGGGGACACGCTGGGGCCGTTGCCCTTCCTAGGTGCGGCGAGCGAGCCGCGGGAGCGGTTGCATGCACAGCTAAACACCCGCTACCGGTCGGGGAGATGAGGCGGCAATGCAATCGGCAAATGGGGTCTGGAAATGGGGTCAGACACGAATGGCACTAAGATAATCCCAAGCTGTTGAAAAAGCTTGGTGAAGGCTGGCATGGGTGATACGGTGCAATCGCCAAACGACACCAACCACCCCGGGAGCCAGCCGTCATGCATGCTAACCATCGTCCAGCCACTGCGCAACAGAAACGTGTTCAGCGTCGTGCAGAGGAGACCGACTCCTACGCCTTCTTCAACCTGTTGACCGGTCCACAAATGCTCGACGGGGTCGAGGAGCTGCTGCCGGCACATCGCGAGCGGCTGTTCCCGCCAACGGAGACATTGTCGATGTTCTTGGCGCAGGTGCTCTCGGCCGACGGCAGTTGCCAGCAGGCGGTCAATGATGCGGCACTCAAACGCGTCATCGACGGATTGCCGCGCTGCAGCGCAAGCACGAGCGCGTATTGCCAGGCGCGGGGACGGCTGCCGACAGAGGTGATCCGCGCGTTGACATGCCAGGTCGGCGCCATGATCGCCGAGAGTGCTCCGAACGGATGGCATTGGCAGGATCGGC
>JAUXGQ010000021.1 GCA_030621975.1 Gammaproteobacteria bacterium
GCCAGGGTAGAAAGGCAGCTAAAAAATGATGGTTAAGACAAGGGGTTATGCGGGCCTGTTTGGCAAGGCCGTCTGCGGCAGGGATGCCGCAGTCGAGCGTACAAGGATGTATTCACAGCGGGTCTTGCCAGATAGGCCCGCATAACGCCGCAACGACGCTGATTGCCCTGCAAACGCTGGCTGAGTTTCGTACATCATCAGAAAATAAAAAGCCCCGCCGAAGCGGGGCTGTAGCGATCTTCGCCTGGTCGGACGAGCTTTACATCATACCGCCCATGCCGCCCATACCGCCCATGCCGCCCATGTCTGGAGGGGCACCACCGGCAGCCTCTTCCTTCGGCTCCTCGGCGACCATCGCCTCGGTGGTGATCATCAGTCCCGCCACGGAAGCGGCGTTCTGCAGCGCCGCACGGGTCACCTTGGTGGGATCCAGGATACCCATTGCCATCATGTCACCGTACTCGCCCGTGGCCGCGTTGAAGCCGAAATTGCCTTCGCCGGCCGCCACCTTGTCGAGCACCACCGAGGCTTCGGCACCGGCGTTAGCGACGATCTGGCGCAGCGGATCCTCCATGGCGCGACAGGCCAGTGTGCTGCCCACGTCCTGATCGTGGTTGTCGCCCTTGAGGTCCTTGAGCCCCTGCAACGCCCGGATCAGGGAGACACCGCCCCCGGGAACCACGCCTTCCTCGACGGCGGCGCGGGTCGCGTGCAGGGCGTCTTCGACGCGGGCCTTCTTTTCCTTCATCTCGACCTCTGTCGCGGCGCCCACCTTGATTAAGGCTACGCCGCCAGCCAGTTTAGCCACCCGCTCCTGCAGCTTTTCCTTGTCATAATCCGAGGTCGCCTCTTCGATCTGGGCGCGGATCTGTTCGACCCGGGCCTTGATGTCACCCTCCACACCGGCACCATCGATGAGGGTCGTCTCATCTTTGGTGATCAGGATCTTCTTCGCGGTTCCCAGATCGTTGAGAGAGGCCTTTTCCAGGGTCAGGCCCACCTCTTCGGAAATCACCGTACCCCCGCTCAGGATGGCGATATCCTGCAACATGGCCTTGCGCCGGTCGCCGAAACCCGGGGCCTTTACGGCGGCAACCTTGACGATGCCGCGTATGGTATTGACCACCAGGGTAGCCAGGGCCTCGCCTTCCACATCCTCGGATACGATCAGCAGTGGCTTGCCCGCTTTGGCGACCGATTCCAGTACCGGCAGCAGATCGCGGATACTGGAGATCTTCTTGTCGTACAGCAGGATGTAGGGATCCTCGAGTTCCACGGACATGTTCTGCTGGTTGTTGACAAAGTAGGGTGAGAGGTAGCCGCGGTCGAACTGCATGCCTTCCACCACGTCCATTTCGTTTTCCAGCGTCGTGCCTTCCTCTACGGTGATCACCCCTTCCTTACCCACCTTCTGCATGGCCTCGGCAATGATGTTGCCGATATTGTCGTCCGCGTTGGCCGAGATGGTGCCTACCTGGGCGATCTCTTTGTCGTCCGAACAGGGCTTGGAGAGCTTCTGCAGTTGCGCGACAGCCGCTTCTGTCGCCTTGTCCACGCCCCGCTTCAGGTCCATGGGATTCATGCCCGCGGCCACGGCCTTCATGCCTTCGCGCAACATGGCCTGGGCCAGAACGGTAGCGGTGGTAGTGCCGTCTCCGGCGACGTCAGAGGTATGGGAAGCCACTTCCTTGACCATCTGCGCCCCCATGTTCTCGAACCGGTCCTTGAGTTCGATCTCTTTGGCTACGGATACGCCGTCCTTGGTAATGGTCGGGGCGCCGAAACTCTTTTCCACAACTACGTTGCGGCCCTTGGGCCCGAGAGTTATCTTGACGGCATTGGCCAGGATATTGACACCTTTCAGCATACGGGAACGGGCGTCTTCAGCAAATTTAACTTCTTTCGCGGTCATCTATGGATTTCCTTTGTTCGATAGTTTGATAGGGATTGAAATTCTGAGAGCACCGCTCGATCAGGATTCCAGTACGCCCATGATGTCTTCTTCGCGCATCACCAGCAGATCTTCGCCATCGATCTTGACTTCGGTGCCGGAGTACTTACCGAAGAGCACCCTGTCGCCGACCTTCACGTCCAGAGGCCGCACGTCACCGTTTTCCAGCAGCTTGCCCTTACCGGCGGCCAGTACTTCACCCTGAACCGGCTTTTCTTTAGCCGCATCCGGCAACACAATTCCGCCGGGGCTGGTGCGTTCTTCTTCCATACGACGGACGATCACACGATCGTGCAACGGACGAATATTCATCTATTCGATTCTCCTGTAGAGGCAGTTAAAAGACGAGGTTACCCGGGGCGGGCTTTATTAGCACTCACCCGCATTGAGTGCTAATAATAGGGTCAAAAAACGCAGAGTCAAGGGGTTTGGCAACAGAATTTGAAATTCGTAGACGGAAATCCGGGCTAGAGGCTAATGATCTTCCCGACGGTACTCTCCCTCGATGACCCGCTGCCCCGGGGGCGCCTGGTGCGCGCTGCCCGCAGCTGGATGCATCACCTTGGCCCGTCTCAGGAATGTCAACACAAGAAAACGGCGGACCGTCGGGATCAGACACAGAAATCCCACCACATCGGTCACGAAACCAGGCAGCAGCAGGAGCACCCCGGCCATCAGGAGTACCAAACCTTCCAGCATCTCGATCGCCGGCACCTCACCCCGGTCCACGGCCTGGCGTACCTTCATGGCGGTGACGAAGCCCTGCGTTCTGACCAGCAAACCACCAAGAACCGCGGTAAAGACCGCCAGAGAAATCGTGGGAATCGCGCCGATCTCACCACCCACCTTTATCAGCAGATATAACTCGAACAGCGGTATCCCTACGAATAGCAGAAGAAAAACGACAATAGGATTCATAGGTTGCAAGCTTACGCCGGTCACCGCCGGAGCTCAAGAAACGGCACTTGGAAGATGAATAATACAGTGGGGGCAAGGATCGGAAAAATCCACCCCTGTAACATTTTGCGGCCCGGATCGCGATCCTGTATCTTTTGCCGCATGCCAAGCGATACCACAGTCATCTTCTGCACCTGCCCGGACCAGGCAACCGCCGACCGGATCGCCGACACCCTGGTAGAAAGCCAGCTTTGTGCCTGCGTCAACCTGATACCGGCCGTCAAGTCCATTTACCGCTGGCAGGGAAAGCGGGAGTCCACCCAGGAGGTCCTTATGCTGATCAAGACGCGGGCAAGCCGCTATCCCGCGTTGGAGAAGGCGATCCTCTCCATGCACCCTTACGAGCTGCCTGAAATCATCGCGATACCTGTAAACACGGGACTTCCCGGCTACCTGAACTGGGTGGAGCAATGCACAACCGCGTCCTGCTGACATTCCTGCTGCTATCGATCTTCGTTGCAGGCTGGGGAGTCCCGGCCACTCAGGCTCAGGAAGACGACCTCCTGGAACCGGATCGAGCGTTTCGCGTCTCCGGCAAGGCAGTCGCGGGCGGGGACGAGGTGGTGGTCCAGTGGGACATCGCAGAGGGGTATTACCTGTATCGGACCAAGTTCAAGTTCTACACCGATACCCTGGGCATCGAATTAGGCACACCCGATTTCCCCCCTGCGGAGCTCAAACATGACGAGTTTTTCGGGGACATGGAGATCTATCGCAACAGGGTAGCCATTCGCCTGCCCATCAAGCGGGACCCGGGTTCCGAAAACCTGTTGGCCCTGAGAACCAGCTCCCAGGGATGCGCGGACCAGGGGATCTGCTATCCCCCCCACTCACAGAACATCCTGCTCGCTCTGGCGCAACAACCCCCTGCACCCCAAGCGGGCGAGAGTCGACGCAGTCAGGGCAGACAGTTGAGCGCGCTGGAGGCCTTAGCGAACCTGGGTGACAACCTGGGGCTCAGCGGCGACGATGACCTGCTGCCCCCGGATCAGGCATTCCGATTCCACGCCTCGGTGGAGGACGCCAGCCATCTGCGTCTGCAATGGCAGGTGGCGCCGGGTTATTATATGTATCGGGACAAGATCAAGCTGGGCCTGAAAGATGTGGAGGGCGTGGCGCTCGGCGCCGTGAATCTGCCCCCCGGGGAATCCAAAGAGGACGAGTTTTTCGGCAGTGTGCAGGTCTATCACGGCGACGTGGATGTCCTGGTGCCCTTACGCCGAAGCCTGACCGAGGCCTCGGATATCGTTCTCAGGGCGAGCTATCAGGGTTGCGCCGAACGGGGCGTCTGCTATCCGCCGATCAACAAGGAGACCAGCCTTTCCCTGCCCCCGTTGATCGCGACCGCAGCCGCACAACCGGTGGCCATTCCGGACGCCGGCGAACCGCCGGCCCCCGAGGAGCCGATAGCCGAACATGACCGCATAGCCGCCACCATGGCCACGGGGAACATCTGGTGGATCATCGCCTCGTTCTTCGGTTTCGGCCTGTTACTGGCATTCACTCCCTGCATCTTCCCCATGATCCCCATCCTCTCGGGCATCATCGCCGGTCACGGCAAGAACATTACGCCGCGCAAGGCGTTTATGCTGTCCCTGGTCTATGTGCTGGCCATGTCCGTCACCTACACGGCGGCAGGCGTGCTGGCCGGGTTGTTCGGGGGAAACCTGCAGGCGGCCTTTCAGAACCCCTGGATACTCAGCTCCTTCGCGGCGGTATTCGTACTACTGGCGCTGTCGATGTTCGGCTTCTACGACCTGCAATTGCCCAGCGGCCTGCAGAGCAAGCTCACCCAGATCAGCAACCGGCAACAGGGCGGCCACTTTGCCGGCGTCGCCATCATGGGTTTTCTGTCCGCCCTGATCGTGGGCCCCTGTGTAGCGCCACCGCTCGCTGCCGCGTTGATCCATATCGGCCAGACCGGCGATGCGGCCCTGGGCGGCCTGGCCCTGTTCGCATTGAGCATGGGTATGGGCATGCCCCTGATTGCGATAGGCACCTCGGCCGGAAAACTGCTTCCCAAGGCCGGCCCCTGGATGGATGCAATCAAGGCGGTGTTTGGCGTGGGTCTGCTGGCCGTCGCCATCGTCATGCTGGAGCGCATCGTGCTGGAAGAGATCGCCATGTTGCTCTGGGGCACCCTGCTCATCGTCTCCGCCATCTACATGGGCGCGTTCGGGTTGTTGCCAGAGGGGGCTTCCGGATGGCGCAAACTATGGAAGGGCCTGGGTGTGGTGCTGCTGGGCTATGGCAGTCTGATGCTGATCGGCGTAGCCGCCGGCGGTAAGGATACACTGCAACCCCTGCGCGGCCTGGGTTTCGCGTCCAACGCGACGGAACAACGCCATCTCGACTTCAAACGCATTAAGACGCTGACCGACCTGGAGCGGGAGGTGGCCGCCGCCAGCACCCGCAACCAGCCGGTAATGCTCGACTTTTATGCCGACTGGTGCGTGACCTGCAAGGAGATGGAGAAATACACCTTCTCCGACCCGAAGGTGATCAAGGCCTTGCAAGATTTCGTCCTTCTGCAGGCGGATGTAACGGCCAACGACGCACAGGATCAAGCGCTGCTGCAAGGCCATTTCGGCCTGCCGGGCCCCCCCAGCATCATGCTCTACGGCGCCGATGGGCGGGAACGCAAAAACTACCGGGTGATCGGGTACATGGGGGCCGAAGAGTTTGCGGAGCATGTCCGCAAGGCCGTCCAATGAGCACCGGAAAGACCATATTTTTCACCGTATTGCTGGGGGCGCTCATCGTGGGGGCCATGCTGAGTATCCACGAGTGGCAAACCCGGAAGGACGCCGCCACCCTGGGGGCCGCAATGTCGTCCCCTTCCCGAAATACCTTACCCGACTTCAGCCTGCCGGATCTGAATGCCCGCCTGCACAGAAGCGGCGAATGGCTTGGCAAGGTGCTGGTGCTCAATTTCTGGGCCACCTGGTGTCCGCCCTGCCGCAAAGAGATGCCTGTATTCATCGCGCTTCAGGACGAATTCGGCGACAAGGGGCTCCAGTTCGTGGGCATCGCCATCGATGAAAAGTCCAAGGTGCGGGAGTTCGTGGACTTCCTGGGGGTAAATTACCCGATTCTCCTGGGCGAAAACGACGCGGTGCAATTGTCGCACGACCTTGGGAATCGCTTCAGAGGCCTGCCCTTTACCGTCATCTTCGATCGCACCGGCCGCGTATCCCACATTCAGGCCGGAGAACTGCAGCGGTCGGCATTGGAGGCAAAGATCAAACCCCTGCTGTGATCCGCCAGGCTTCAGTGGACAAAGCGGACGGAATCCTTCAGAATCTCGCGTACTTTCAAGTTGTACGATTTTTTGACCAATTGTCGGCTAGTTATCCGCAGTTCGAGGTATTTTGCAGCCGATTTTCCTTTTCCTGGCCAATGGGGCAAGAACCATGTCGACGATCATGGTACTCAATGGACCCAACCTCAACCTACTGGGCGAACGGGAACCGAAGCACTACGGCCTGGATACGTTGGACAACATTCGCGAGAGGCTGGAACTGCAGGCGGCCAACGCCGGGCATGATCTGGTATTCCACCAGAGTAATGCAGAACATGAATTGATCGAACTCATACACGACGCCTTCAAGCAGAAGGTTGCATACATCATCATCAATCCGGCCGCCTTTACCCACACCAGTGTCGCCCTGAGGGATGCGCTGCTGGGTGCCGGCATCCGGTTTATCGAAGTTCATTTATCGAATGTGCATGCGCGGGAAACCTTTCGCACACACTCATACTTCTCAGACATTGCCGAGGGTGTGATCAGCGGACTCGGCGCCCAAGGCTATGAGCTGGCCTTGCAGGCGGCTCTGAGTCGGTTGCAACAACACACCTGAAGCACGGGATAGATACATCATGGACATCCGAAAAGTAAAAAAACTCATTGAACTGGTAGAAGAATCCGATATCGCCGAGATCGAGATCCATGAGGGCGAGGAATCCGTGCGTATCAGCCGCGCCAGCGCTCTTCCGCCAACACTCGCCTACGCCCTGCCCCCCGGAACCGGGGCGCCGCAGGCCGCATCGGCAGCCACGCCGGCAGAAGCGGAAGCCCTCAAGCGCGAATCCGCACGGGAAGCGGCGGGTCACAGTGTCACTTCTCCGATGGTTGGCACCTTCTACCAGGCCCCCTCTCCGGGCACCAAACCCTTTGTCGAGGTGGGCCACCAGGTAAACGTGGGCGATACCCTGTGCATCATTGAGGCCATGAAGATACTCAATCAGATAGAATCTGACAGGGCCGGCGTCATCAAGAAAATCCTGGTAGAAAACGGACAGCCCGTTGAGTACAACGAACCCCTGTTCATCATCGAGTAAAAGGCGGCCCGGACAAGCATGATCGACAAGATTGTAATTGCCAACCGAGGGGAGATCGCGCTGCGGATCCTGCGCGCCTGTCACGAGTTGGACATCAAAACCGTGGCCGTGCATTCCGAAGCGGACCGAGACCTGAAGCATGTTCTGCTTGCCGATGAGTCCGTCTGCATAGGACCCGCACCCTCGGCTGAAAGCTACCTGCATGCGCCGGCCATCATCAGCGCCGCGGAGGTAACGGACGCGGTCGCTATCCACCCGGGATACGGCTTCCTCGCCGAGGACGCGGAATTTGCGGAACGGGTGGAGCAGAGCGGATTCATCTTCATCGGCCCCCGGGCGGAAACCATCCGCACCATGGGTAACAAGATCACCGCCATCGAGGCCATGCGGGCCTCTGGCGTCCCCTGCGTACCCGGTTCCGACGGTCCGCTCGACGATAACAAGAAGCGAACCCGCCAGTTGGCCCGCGACATCGGGTACCCGATCATCATCAAGGCCGCCGGTGGCGGTGGCGGCCGGGGCATGCGGGTGGTGCATTCCGAGGCTACCCTGTTCAATGCCCTTTCCCTGACCCGGGCCGAAGCCGCGGCCGCGTTTGGCAACGACGTGGTCTATCTGGAGAAGTTTCTCGAGAATCCACGCCATGTCGAGTTTCAGGTCCTCGCCGACCAGTACGGAAACGCCATCCACCTGATGGAACGGGACTGTTCCATGCAGCGCCGGCACCAGAAGGTGGTGGAGGAAGCCCCGGCCCCGGGCATCACCGAAGCACAGCGCCAGGAGATAGGCGGCCGTTGCGCGGAGGCCTGTCGCAGGATCGGTTACCGGGGAGCCGGCACCTTCGAGTTCTTGTACGAAAAAGGCGAATTCTACTTCATCGAGATGAACACCCGGGTTCAGGTGGAACATCCTGTTACCGAAATGATCACCGGCGTCGATATCGTAAAGGAGCAAATCAACATCGCCGCGGGTGAACACCTCAGCTATGGCCAGGATGATATCCGCATCCAGGGCCATGCCATCGAATGCCGCATCAACGCGGAAGACCCCAAGACTTTCATGCCCTGCCCCGGCACCATCGATCAGGTCCATTTACCCGGTGGCCCCGGCATCCGGGTGGATACCCACATCTACAACGGATACACGGTCCCACCCTATTACGACTCCCTCATAGGCAAACTCGTGGCCCACGGAGAAACCCGGGATGCGGCCCTGGCGCGCATGCGATTGGCCCTGGAGGAAATGGTCATCGAAGGCATCAAGACCAACCTTCTGCTGCACCAGGAGATCCTGGAAGACACCATCTTTGCCGTAGGCGGGGCCAACATCCATTATCTGGAGAAGAAACTGGCGCTCTAGGGTTGAACCGAGAAACCCACATGCCCTCCCCGCACGCCGATCCCATGCAATCAGCGGCCCCGCGATCCGTCGAGCCAGAGACCGCCAGGAAATCCTGGTTGCAGTTGCACATGGATGTGTCCGCCGATCAGGCCCCCCTCCTGGAGCTTCTCTTCGACAGCCTGGGCGCGTTGTCCGTAACCTTCGGCGACGCCGGCAATGACCCCATTTTGGAACCGGGGCCGGGTGAGGTCCCACTCTGGCAGCGTACCCGGGTCTCCGCCCTGTTCGAGGGCGAACAGGACCCCAGCGCCCTGCGGACACTGATCGGTCAGACCCTGGACCGGGATCTCAGCGGCCGTCTAAGATTCGAGCGCCTGAAAGATCAAGCCTGGGAACGAGCCTGGCTGAAGGATTTTCGCCCCATGGTCTTCGGCAAACGACTCTGGGTCGGCCCCGGGGAACAGGCGCCGGTCGCGGGTGAGGCAGTCACCGTCTGCTTGGAACCAGGCCTCGCCTTCGGCACGGGCACCCATCCGACTACCGCATTGTGTCTGCGATGGCTGGACGGTGCCAATGTCCTCGGCAAGACCCTGATCGACTATGGCTGCGGATCCGGCATTCTCGCCATTGCCGGATTACGCCTGGGGGCCGCATCCGCTATGGCGGTGGACCAGGATCCCCAGGCGCTCGAGGCGACGCGCACCAACGCGCATAGAAACGGGGTATCGAACCGTCTCAGCGTACACCCCAGCACTCGCCTGCCTCCGGGACAGGCCGATATCCTGCTTGCCAACATACTCGCCGACACCTTGATCGCGCTGTGCGACCGGCTGAGCGCGAGGGTTAAACCCGGCGGAACCATTGTGCTTTCCGGCATCCTGGCGGAACAGGCTCAAGCGGTCGGCAGCGCCTTCGCCCGCTGCTTTCAAATGCAGCCCCCGGTGGCGAAACAGGAATGGGTTTTACTCGCGGGACATCGGAAGCTAGACTGACTAAGCCCATGTATACCCAGTGCCCACACTGCAACACCCTGTTCAGGGTCCATGCGGAGCAGCTCAAGGCCGCGCATGGGCGGGTCCGCTGTTGCCGCTGCAGGGAGGCCTTTGACGCCCTGGAAAACCTGGGTGAAGCACCCGCTGACTATGCTGTGCCCGATGCGCCCGATCCGGTTCCGAACCCGGAGCACGCCCCTGTGCCTCCTCCGCGGCGACCGGCCGGGGAGGCCGCGCAGACGCACGATGATTTACCTTTCGAGGTCCCGGAAAATCTGCCGGACATCGCAGCGGCAAAGGGCGTTGTGGACGGCCTGTCCCTTGCGTCGCGCCCGCCCTCCCCGCAACGCCTTGCCTGGAACCTGGGCGTCGTCGCACTGACCGGTCTGCTGATTCTGCAAGTCGCCTGGATCAATCGTGAATCCCTGGCCAGCTATCCCGAGGGCCGTTACCTGCTTGAGAGATTCTGCAGCCTGGCCCCGTGCACGGCGCCCACCCGCAAGGCCCCGGATCAAATACGCATCC
>JAUXGQ010000454.1 GCA_030621975.1 Gammaproteobacteria bacterium
CTCGCCGCTGCTGGTATCCCGGGTCGGTGACGACTCCCTGGGTCGACGAATCCGCGATACCATGCTGGCATGGGGAATGGATATCTCAGGCTTGCAACTCGACTCCGCCCACCCGACGGGTACCGTTGAGGTGACGATCGACCAAGGCGAGCCGCGTTTCGCGATCCTTGCCGAGCGGGCCTACGACTTCATAGATCCCTCTCAGTTGCCTCCGGTCCCTGGCTGTTCGCTCCTGTATCACGGGAGCCTGGCGTTGCGGGGCGCGATGTCCAGAAGCGCCCTGGACCGGTTGAACGCGAGTTTGGACGCTCCTCTGTTCATGGATGTCAATCTGCGCGCCCCCTGGTGGGACGTGGATTCGGTACGTGCAAGAATCTCGGCCACACGCTGGACCAAGCTCAACGAATCGGAGCTGCGGTCCCTGGTGCAGGGAGGAACAGGGCTGGAGACCAAGGCCCGAGCGCTGCAAAAGGAATTCGATCTGGAGTTGCTGATCGTTACGCGTGGGGGGGAGGGGGCTCTGGTCTGCGAGGGGGACGGCAGTCTGCGAGAGATACCCGTGCAAGCCTCCGGCAAGGTCGTGGACACGGTGGGCGCCGGCGATGCATTTTCCGCGGTGGTCATTCTCGGGCTCCTGCGTGGTTGGGATCTTGAGACTACCTTTCAGCGTGCGCAACAGTTCGCGGGCGCTATGGTTGGCATACAGGGCGCCATCCCCCGCGATAGGGGGTTCTATGCGCGTTTTTTGGATGACTGGAGCACGACTTGAACAGCACACATCCCCCCAGTTTCATCGCAAACCTGCGATCCTATCTGAGCGAAAACCGCAGTGACGCACATCAGGTCCTGCATCGCCTTCAGTCCCTGGGACGAAATTTGCTGCTGCACAGCGATCTGGTCGATTGTCTCCGCCAGTTGTGCGAAACCGAAGGGGGCAGCTGTCTTTGGGATACCCCCCTGGGGGACATCATCCGGATGTCCCAGGAAGCGGCCCTGGATCCCAGCTGGATCTGTCTCGCGCTGCGCCGGCGCATCGGGCGGTGGCTCTACCTGCGAATTCACCTGGAAACCATGGATGCCGAGGAGATCCCCGTCAGTGAATTCCTGCGTTTCAAGGAGCATCTGGTAAACGGGGATGGGGAAACCGGTGAATGGCTGCTGGAGGTGGATCTGGAGCCTTTCTCCCGGGAGTTTCAAAAACCCCGCGAACCCCGTTCCATCGGCCGGGGCGTGGAGTTTCTCAACCGCCGGCTCTCGAGCCGTCTTTTCGAAGAGCTTGGCAAGGGGGATCAGCGGCTGCTGGACTTTTTGCGCGTGCACTGTCACCGCGGTCAGCAGCTGATGCTCAACGACCGGGTCGAGTCCGTTGGCACCCTGCGCCGTGCCTTGCGCAGCGCCGATGACTTTCTCTCGCACCGGGCTGCGGACGCGCGCTGGGAAGACATGGCCCCGGAACTCGGGATACTGGGCTTCGAACCGGGTTGGGGCGAGCAGGCGTCGTGGATCCGCGAAACCATGCAACTGCTGTTGGATATTCTGGAAGCGCCTTCACCGGGTACCCTGGAGACCTTTCTCGATCGCGTTCCGATGATTTTCTCCATTGCGATCCTGTCGCCCCACGGCTGGTTCGGCCAGTCAAACGTTTTGGGCCGACCGGATACCGGCGGTCAGGTGGTCTATATCCTGGACCAGGTGCGAGCCCTGGAAGAGGAAATGAAACGGCGGCTGTCCGAGCAGGGGCTGGACATAGAGCCTCAGATTCTGGTTCTCACCCGCCTCATCCCGCAAGCCGAGGGCACCAGCTGTAATCAGGTTACGGAGTCCATTGCCGGTACCCGCAATGCATGCATACTGCGCGTGCCGTTCCGCAACGCATCCGGCGAGATCGTACCGCAGTGGGTTTCCCGCTTCGAAATCTGGCCTTATCTGGAACGCTATGCGCTGGATGCGGAGCGCGAACTGCTCGCCGAACTGGGCGGTCGACCGGATCTGATCATCGGCAACTATTCCGACGGGAACCTGGTGGCTTCCCTGATGGCGCACCGCCTGGGCGTGACCCAGTGCAACATTGCCCATGCTTTGGAGAAGACCAAGTATCTTTACTCGGACCTGTATTGGAAGGATAACGAGGAACACTACCATTTTTCCTGCCAGTTCACCGCCGATCTAATCGCCATGAATATGGCGGACTTCATCATCACCAGTACCTACCAGGAGATCGCGGGAAGCGGGGAGAGCATCGGTCAATATGAAAGCCACAAGGCCTTCACCCTGCCCGGGTTATACCGTGTGGTCTATGGCATCGACGTTTACGATCCAAAGTTCAATATCGTTTCCCCCGGGGCCGACCCCTCGGTTTACTTTCCCGCCACCCAAGTCGACCGGCGCCTGCATCATCTGCTGCCCGAGATCGAGGCCCTGGTATTCGGCGATAACTCCGTGTGCGACAGCCGTGGGGTTTTGGCCAACCCCAAAAAGCCCCTCATCTTCACCATGGCCCGCATGGATCGGATCAAGAACATAACCGGTCTGGTGGAGTGGTATGGTCGAAGTGATGCCTTGCGTCAGGAGGCCAATCTGTTCGTGGCGTCCGGTTACCTGGATCCGGGACGCTCGAACGACACCGAGGAACGGTCGCAGATCGAGTTGATGCATCAACTGATGGACCGCTACGGCCTGGATGACCAGGTCCGTTGGGTGGAGGGCCAGGTGGATCGGGAGCGTAACGGCGAGGTTTATCGATACGTTGCGGACCACAGAGGCGTCTTCGTACAACCCGCCCTGTTCGAGGCCTTTGGGCTGACTGTGATCGAGGCCATGAGCACCGGGCTGCCCACCTTTGCCACCTGCTTCGGCGGCCCGCTGGAGATCATCGAAGACGGCATCTCCGGTTTCCACATCGACCCCAACCACGGCGATCAGGCGGCAGCCAAGATCGCCGAATTCTTCGCCCGTTGCCGCACGGAACCGGAACACTGGCTTCATATCTCTCAGGGAGCGCTGGCGCGGGTAGCCGCCCGCTACACC
>JAUXGQ010000213.1 GCA_030621975.1 Gammaproteobacteria bacterium
ATCAATCGTTTACCTTCATCGGCGATCGTTTGAAGCGCAGCTTCCTCAAACACACCCCGTCCAAGCACCCGAATAGCGACAATCAACGCCAACAGTGCTTTAGCTGTTGCTTCCGGATCTAACTAAGATCTAACCCTTTGGGCAATTCGCCACGAGCCTGTCCCACCTCAATACTGCGCCGAAAGAATGCTTCAATCTCTCTCACACCATTGGTAACGATTTCGTTTACCTGTTCATCGTGCTGGGCGATGTCCAATGCGGTGTTGAAAATAAAACAGCCTTTGTAATTTTCGTCGGCCACGGTCGCCGCACACTAAGAACCATCCCTCCTTGATGTGAATACCCAATATGGATTCCAGAGCCTGGTCGTCGGGGTGGATAGTGTTTCTGGTAGGGACAACGCATCGAAATGCATGCGCCCTGTCATCCGTAACATTATCGACCTCACTATGTAGGAGCATCATCGTTTGAGCCCTTACCACCCGGCATAGCTGCCTGCATATCCCCAGAATGAATATGCACGTCGCGCTGCGGAAATGCGATGATAATGCCCTCTTCGGCGAACCGGCGGTGAATTTTTCGGTGCATGTCGGTCATCACCGGCAGACGGTCCGCGAGAGTCCCGACATAGACCCGAAAGCCGAGATTCAGGCTGCTTTCAGCGAACTGGTCGAAAACCACGCCAGGCGGTGGCTCCTCCAATACCCGCTCATCCTCTCGCGCCAGCTCGAGCAGGATCTCCATCGCCCGGTCGACGTCGCTGCCGTAGGCTATACCCACTTGAATCAGGATCCGCGTCATCTCGTCGGACAACGTCCAGTTCAACAACCGTCCGGTGATCAGCTCCTTGTTCGGGATCAGGAGCTCCTTTTGCTCGAAGTCACGGATGGTTGTGGCCCGGATGCGGATGCGCATGACCCTGCCAGAAGCATCACCGACCGTAATGAGATCGCCGACCCGTACCGGCCGCTCGAACAGGATGATCAGACCGCTGATGAAGTTGGCCACGATCTCCTGCAATCCGAAACCGATGCCCACGCCCAGGGCGGCAACCAGCCATTGCAGTTTCGACCATTCGACGCCAATGGTGACCGATACCAGGACGACACCGGCAATCGCGATCAGGTAGTTGGTCATGGTCGTGGCCGTGTAGCGGCCAGACGTGCTCATTTCGGTACTCTGCAGCAGGATGATCTCCAGTACCGCCGGCAGCTGTTTCATCAACACGACCGTGACAACTGCGTAGACGGCTGCCAGGCCGATGTCGGCCAGCGTGACGGCAACGGCCTGCTCCGCACCATCGACAACCCCAGTGCGGTGCCAAAGTGTCACGCTGTCGAGTATCCGCAGGGCCGGGAAGACATCGAACCAGACCATCCACAGGCCGATGACGCCCAGGAACACGAACACCGTATTGAGCAGTTTCTTGCTGGTCTGGCTCAGGGCGACCAGATCGACCTCCGGCTCTTCCATCTCCATGAAGGCCGTCTGGTTCTGGGCATGCGCATCGCCCTCTTCCTGCTCGTGCCTGGCAGCCCACCGCGTCTGGCGCTCTTCGACCACGGTCTCATAGGTAATGCGGCGCTGGGCGATCAACAACCACCGCCGTGCAAGCTCCCAGAGCAGCCACACGGTGATCAGCACCCAGACGGTCGTCAGCAGCTTCCCAAACAAAGTGCCCGCGGCATACAGATAGCCCAGGACGGCAACAACCCCGAGCGCCAGAGGTGCGGCAACCGGCGCCAGATACCCCAACCAGCGCAACCGCGGTACCGTGCGTTGTCTTTCCAGACCGGAGGGCGACGTGAATATGCCCTTGTCGGGATGAAGCAGGCGGTAAAAGGCAAACGACAGCGAGCCGGCCAATACCAGGAAAGCGACCCTTCCAATTGCCCAGCCCCCGTTCAGCGGATCCAGTTGAAAAGCGACCGCTGCCACCATGGCAGCGGGTAGGAAGATCCAGGTCAGCCGATCCAGTTCGGTCTGCAGCAACTGCACGCGGACCGCCGGCCAGCGGTAGTGTGCTTCTGCCAGCCCCTGCTCGATACAGGCCATACGGAAGAACCGGACGAAGAAGACAACCGCTGCGACAAGCACAAGGGCATGCCCAACCGCGATCGAGAAGCTGGTGCCTTCGCTGGAGACCTCGAGCTGCCAGCCGGTCACCGACATCAGCAGCGGCAGGCCGGCCGCCGCCACCAGCGTCAACCCGAATGCCTGAAGCGTGTAGGAGAACCGATCGATTCTGGGTTTTCCGACCGAGGTACGCAGTGGCGGGATCGCGGCGATAATCCGCTTGCGCCACCACAGCAAGGCACCGAGCACCAGTATCAGCAGCGCAAAAACCGGGGTATGTGTCACCTGGTGGAGCAACGAGTGAATCACCTCCCGCCACCCCTTCGGTGACAGCATCCGCCACACCTGTTCGGGCGATGCGCCCAAGCCCGCAAGATCTGCTGGCGAACTGCTGCGCACCCACAACAGGTGCACAGCCATGAACTCGTCGAAACCTTTCACCTGGGTGAACAGGCTCCGCTGGGCGGATTCCAGCTCCCCAAGTTTGCTCAGATAGAGGTCATCGGTGTCGACGGCGTTGTCCAGCAAGTCCTGGCGCTCCCGTGCCAGATCCCTGAGCTCATTGTCCAGCTGGGGCGAAATCTCCGCGGCTTTCGCCGTCGCCAACGAGGCAATGTAGGCATCCAGCTCACCCAACCGGCGCTGCTCCTGCCGGTGACTCAGCCGGCGCACGCCGATCCTGGCCGCTGTCGTTTCCCGCTCTTCCGCCTCGTGGCGAAAGGTCCTCAGGTCGGGCAGTAGAAAACGCTGCTGCAACAGCATCTGCCCCAGCTCCTGGCTCAGGCCACCAATGTCGATGGTCTCCTTGGCGCTCTTGAAGTCCGCCTCGATCTGCCGCGCCCGCTTGTCTGCCTGCTGGGCCCGCTCGGTTAAGCCCCCCAGCACGGACATCATGCCGGCGATCTCCTCTGACAGTGCCGCATTCTGCTCGGCCAGACGCACCACCACGGGATGCTTGCCTTCGGCACTCTCGCGGATGGCCTCGGCCTGGGCGAGTTTCTGCTCCGCCTCGGCCTGGCGTTTCTGATTGACCAGGTCCTCCAAGATCTTGACCCGCTTGCCGGCGAGGAACTGGCCGGCAAGCGCCTTGTCCCGCTCGATCTTCAACAGGTCCAGTCGTACCGGCTGACTGAGCAGCTCCTGATCGAGCTTCCTGATCTCGGCGTTGAGTTGCTGAACCCGACTCTCGAGTTCCCACTGGCGTGCCTGGCTGACCGCCGGGTCCTCGCCGTCCGGGGGCGGCAATTTGAGCTGGATGGCGAGTTCTTCCTGCTGCGTGCGTGCCAGCGGCAACCGCTGCCGAATCAGGGATGGGCGGGCAGACAGCCCTGCGAGGCGATTGTCGGCATCGCTGCGTTGGGCGCTGACCGCAGCGAGATCGGCCTTCTCATTTTGCAGGCGCTGGGCGAGCTGCGGCAGTGGATCCGTCGGGGCGGCATCAAGGGCGTCCGCCGGCTCCCGGGCCAGCAGATCGAGCGTCGCCTCGCGCTGCGCCTTTATTCGGGCAGGCGCCTCCTCCATTATGCGCATATAACCTTCCGCGGCCTGGGTATCGGAGGCCGCTGTATTAAAGTTGCCCAGCGCCTTGCGGTAGAGGTCAAGGAGCTTCTTCTTGGTTTCATCCCCCAGCTCGGACATGGCCTCTGTTTCGGCAACCTTCGCCTCCAGTTTCTCGATCGTCACCGATGTGCTAGGAAGCAGATCGGGTTCGTCGGGCTCCGCCAGCAACAGCGGTGAAAAGAGGATTAACAGAGCGGCAGCTATCAGAAGGAGCAGAAACGGTAGTCGGTTCATCACGCCAGTCTCCTTTATCTGTCATAGAGTCAATGGACCACACCGTAGCTGCTCTCGAACCTGCAGGCACCAGTCCGGAGTGGGCTTCGCACCCGGCGATCCTTTGACCCACCCTTGTTGAACAGGTCTTTCGCGATCAATTACCAAAAGTTTGACCTTCTGATACTTTGATCATAATATCTGACATCATGTCAGATTTCAAAAAGTCGTCTTCTCCGCCGCGTGTGAGCCCGCAACCGACTCTCAAGGTCGAGAAATCAGAACGCACACGTGCGGCAATTCTGAATGCCGGGTTGGAATTCGTTTGGTCGCAACCGTTTCGCGACATGACTGTCAACGCACTGATGGCTTCGACAGGCCTGAGCCGCTCGGCGTTCTACCAGTACTTCAATGATCTGCATGACCTGATGGAAACCTTGCTGGACATGCTGAAGGAAGAGGTCTTCGCCGCTACCGGGTCCTGGTTCACGGGCGCCGGTGATCCCATCGCCCTATTGAATGAATCCCTCGCCGGTCTGGTTGACGTCTGCAATAGGCTAGGCCCCATCTTGCGGGCCACTAACGATGCTGCCGCCACTGACGAGAGACTCGAGAACGCCTGGGCGCAGTTCGTCAAGCAGTTCGACGACGCGGTTACTACCCGCATTGAAGCCGACCAGGCACAGGGCCTGATCCCAGATTTCGATGCTCGCCCCCTCGCCATTGCGCTCAACCGTCTCGATGCCTACACGCTCATCGAGGCGTTCGGGCAGCACCCGATAAGCCAGCCGGAGCCGGTGCGGGAGGCATTGGCCCGGGTCTGGATCTCTACGCTTTATGGCAGCGAGTGGCTCCGTGACCGGCCCTCGGATCTGGTCCGCAATTGAATCAACGGGAAAAACGAATATGACACTCAAAACGCCATAAAAACTGGAGCTTAGGTATTAGCCCGGCATATGAGTAATCTGAAAACGATTGGGGAAGG
>JAUXGQ010000201.1 GCA_030621975.1 Gammaproteobacteria bacterium
CCGTGGTTAAGCGCTTTTGCGCAATCATTTGGGTAAAGGGCAGGGCTAGTCTTCCTTCCCGACCGGGTTCTGATGTAGTCTAGGCACAGGCCCACCTCCTTTCTGAGACTGGCATGCTCGATCCAGCTGTTCCCTCACCACCCACCGATCCATACCCGCAAGATACCGATGCGCTCAAGGTTCCGCCCCATTCCATTCAAGGGGAACAGTCGGTGCTGGGTGGTCTGATGCTGGACAACCAGGCCTGGGATCAGGTCGCGGATCGGGTGGGCGAGCAGGACTTCTACCGCCAGGAACATCGCCTGATCTTTCGCGCCATCGAGGGCCTGGCCGAGCACAACAGCCCCTTGGACGTGGTAACCCTGTCCGAGACCCTGGAACGTGCCGGGGAACTGGATAACGTCGGGGGGCTCGCATACCTCGGGATGCTCGCCAACGAAACGCCCAGTGCGGCGAACATCCGGGCCTACGCGGACATCGTGCGCGAGCAGTCGGTGAAGCGTCAATTGATCTCGGTGGGGACGCGGATCGCCGACAGCGGGTTCAAGCGTGACGGCCGCGACTCCGCCGAGTTGCTGGATTCCGCGGAGCAAATGGTGTTCGAGATCGCCGAACAACGGGACCGCGGCGGAGGCGGTTTTCAGCCGCTCAAGACCCTGCTTTCCAAGGCGGTCGACCGGATCGACCAGTTGTTTCAGAAAGATGAGCCGATCACCGGGGTCAGCACCGGCTTCCCGGATTTCGACGCCATGACGTCGGGTCTGCAGCCGGCGGATCTGATCATCGTTGCGGGGCGCCCTTCCATGGGCAAGACCACCTTCGCCATGAACATGGCTGAGAATGTCGCCATCAAGGCGCAGCTTCCGGTGGCGGTGTTCAGCATGGAGATGCCCGGCGAGTCTCTGGTGATGCGCATGATCTCGTCGCTCGGGCGCATCGACCAGCACAAGGTCCGCACGGGCAAGCTCGAGGACGATGAGTGGCCGAGGCTGACCTCGGCGGTGAGTATTCTGTCCGAAGCTCGCGTCTTCATCGACGATACGCCGGCCATGTCGCCCACCGAGGTGCGGGCCCGGGCACGGCGCTTGAAAAGGGAGCAGGGGGATCTGGGTCTCATCATGATCGATTATCTGCAACTGATGCAGGCGCCGGGGGTGGGCGAGAACCGGGCCACGGAGATCTCCGCCATCTCGCGCAATCTCAAGGCCCTGGCCAAAGAGCTCAATGTGCCGGTGGTCGCCCTGTCCCAGCTCAACCGTAATCTGGAGCAAAGACCCAACAAGCGGCCGGTGATGTCGGATCTGCGGGAATCGGGCAGCATCGAGCAGGATGCCGACCTGGTGGTCTTCATCTACCGCGACGAGGTATACAATGAGGACAGCGCGCAAAAGGGCATGGCCGAGATCATCATCGGCAAGCAGCGCAACGGACCCATAGGTACGGTGCGCATGACCTTCCTCGGCCAGTACACCAAGTTCGAAAGCTATATCGACGATGTGTATGGGAACGAAGGGTACTAACCCGGATTTCTCACTATGATCCTCGCACCCCAGGCGGAGATTGACTATACCGCCCTTCGTGAGAATCTGACCCGGGTACGCGATGCCGCCCCCAACAGCCGCATCTGGGCCGTTATCAAGGCCAACGGATACGGTCACGGACTGCTTGGGGTAGCCGGTGCCCTCGGGGACGCGGATGGCGTTGCGGTCGCGCGGGTGGGCGAGGGGCTGAAGCTGCGGGAGAGCGGTTTCCGGCAACCGATCATGGTGCTCGGAGGTCCGCTGTCACCGGACGAGCTCCACAGCGCTGCCGCCGGGCGCCTGAGTATCGGCATCCACAACGGTTTCCAGTTGGAGATGCTGGAGGCGGCCCATGCGGTCCAACCCCTCGATGTGTGGCTCAAGGTGGATACGGGGATGCACCGGCTGGGTTTCAGTCCAGATCAGGCGAAGCGTGCGTTCGATCGGCTGCGCCGGTGCCGTGGCGTGCAGGGGACCCCATCGGTGATGACCCACCTGGCGAATGCGGATGACCCGAACGATGACCTTACCCGCGAGCAGATACGACGGTTGGAATCCCTGATAACCGAGCTTCCGGCCACGGGTCTCAGCGCCGCCAATTCCGCCGGCATCCTCGGCTGGCCGGAAACCCACCTGGACTGGGTGCGCCCCGGCATCATGCTCTACGGGATTTCCCCCTTCCTCGGCGAGACCGGGGCGATGCGTGGCCTCAAGCCGGTCATGACGCTAAGGGCGAGTCTGATTGCGGTCAATGTTTGTCCCGCGGGCGAGGCTGTGGGCTACGGTGGTCGCTATACCTGTGCGCAGGACATGCCGGTGGGGGTGGTGGGCATCGGCTACGGCGATGGCTATCCGCGGCATGCCGCCGGCGGTACGCCGGTGCTGTTGAACGGTCTGCGGGTGCCCCTCATCGGGCGGGTATCCATGGACATGCTGAGCGTCGACCTGCGCAGCCAGCCCGACGCCCGGGTAGGGGATCCGGTGGTCCTGTGGGGTAAAGGACTGCCGGTGGAGGAGATCGCCGAGGCGGCGGGGACCATCGCCTACGAGCTGCTGTGCGGGGTGACGGCGCGGGTTGCCATCAGGGAGATAAACAGGTGAACCTCTGTAAGTCTCACGCCAGCAAAAAAAGAATTTAATGCTGGTAAACCATAAGGATCATGCAGCACATGTAGGCTGGGGCTCGCCCCAGCTTTTCTGCGTACTGGCCTGCGAAACAAAGAGCTGGGGCGAGCCCCAGCCTACGTCTGCAGTTGCGGCCATACCGGGTTAGGTTCAAAGGACGAGGCACCATGAGCGGGGGCATAGGCACTGGCAAGAGCGGAAAACGGCTGTACACCTGTTCCGAATGCGGCGGGCAGTGTCCGAAATGGTCGGGACAGTGTCCGGATTGCAAGGCCTGGAATTCCCTGGAGGAGACGGTTGCCGTGCCCCGGTCGGGTCCCGGTTCCCGGTTTGCCGGTTACACCGGAAGCGCCGCTCAGGCGCAGATTCGTACCCTGGCCTCGGTCGAGCCGGGGACCGAGCGCAAGACCTCGACGGGCACCGGCGAGTTGGACCGGGTGCTGGGCGGCGGGCTGGTCGCCGGGTCCGTGGTGCTCATCGGCGGAGATCCCGGCATCGGCAAGTCCACCCTGCTGCTGCAGACCCTGTCGTCGCTGGCCTCAACCCGCAAGAACCTCTATGTGTCCGGCGAGGAATCCCCCGAACAGATCAGCCTGCGGGCGAGCCGGCTGGGGCTTGCCGGGAACGGGTTGCAGCTGCTGCCGGAGACCTGTGTGGAACGGATCCTGCCCCTGGCCCAGCAAGCGCAGCCGGACGTCATGGTGGTGGATTCCATCCAGACCCTGTATACGGAGCTGTTGCAGTCGGCCCCCGGCTCGGTGGCCCAGGTGCGCGAATCCGCCGCGCAGCTGGTACGCTTTGCCAAACACTCGGGCACGGCCGTGCTGCTGGTGGGCCATGTTACCAAAGACGGCAGTCTGGCGGGCCCCCGGGTGCTGGAGCACATGGTGGACACGGTGCTCTATTTCGAAGGCGAGGCCGGCAGCCGCTTCCGGCTCATCCGCGCCATCAAGAACCGCTTCGGTGCGGTGAACGAGCTGGGCGTATTCGCCATGACCGACAAGGGCCTGAAAGAGGTCAGCAACCCCTCGTCCATCTTTCTTTCCCGGCACGGCGAGGAGGTATCCGGCAGCGTAATACTGGTCACCCGGGAGGGGACGCGCCCGCTGCTGGTGGAGGTGCAGGCCCTGGTGGACGAGAGCCACCTGGCCAATCCGCGCCGGGTGACCCTGGGCCTGGAGCAGAACCGGCTGGCCATGCTGTTGGCCGTGCTGCACCGCCACGGGGGTATCCCCATGTTCGATCGGGATGTCTTCGTCAACGTTGTAGGCGGGGTGCGGATAACGGAAACCGCGGCGGATCTGGCCGTCCTGCTGGCGGTGATGTCGAGTTTTCGGGATCGGCCCCTGCCGGTGGACCTGGCGGTATTCGGCGAGGTAGGGCTTGCAGGGGAAATAAGGCCCGTGCCCAACGGGGAAGATCGGTTACGGGAAGCGGCCAAACACGGTTTCAAAAGGGTGATCCTGCCCAAGGCCAATGCCCCCAAACGACCGGCAAAGGGCTTGGATGTCATCGCTGCCGAACGCTTGTCGGAGGCGTTGGAGGCGATCTGAGGCGCCGTTGGCGGCCAGGCCAGGAGAAGAGCAAACGGAACCTCTTTACACAGTCAGCCTGTTGAGCCGAGGCCTTCGCCATACCATAAAGACAAAGAACCCATGCGGCTGTCGGTCGGGGACGTCGCCGAATCTTATCCTGAGTAATTGAAATCAAGGTTGATAAGAGCAGGGAAGTACTCCGGTAGATTTCGCAAAACAGGGCTTTTATCTATACGCCCTCCGGTTTATTGATGACGGTGTTTTCTGCCTATTAACGGAAAAGGGCTATCCAATTAACGCATGTCAGTACGACATATTGTGATCATGCGGCTTCTCCATGCGAACGAAAATACAAAATGTGGCTGATACTTGCGCGAACTGGATGCCCCTTTACCGGAATATTGCGATTATACGGAATTTCCGAGGGAACGGTGCAATCAGCAGATTAGCCGGGTAATTTTTCCGCATAATAACGAGATATTGGGATTATGCGGAATTGTATGGGCAGATATAGAATTTATTAAGCGGAATTTTTCATTATTATGTGGAAAAATAAATCCGGTTAGTAAAGATGTTGAACTTAGCCGCTTCGCGGCAGCTTTATAAAGCTCCGTAGTCCTCCGCACTTCCCTCGCGCCGTCAGGCCCGCCCTTTCGGGTCCACACTTCTCTATACCCCTCGGGGTTTCTTCGTTTAACTACAGAGGAGAAGTGTGATGACTAAAGTGGTGAGTAAACTACGCCAAGCGATGATCGACGCCATGCTGCTACGTGGTTACGCGGTTCGCA
>JAUXGQ010000009.1 GCA_030621975.1 Gammaproteobacteria bacterium
CCCCAGGCTCGAAGCGCTGGAGTCCCTCCCGGATACAATACTCGATCCCCTGGTAGTAACAGACCTCGAAGTGCAGGCCATCGTAGTCGCGCAGACAGCCCCAGTGGCGGCCGTAGAGCACGGAACCGCTCCGAAACAGCAGTGCACCCGCGACACACTCGGCACCGTCATGCGCCAGGACCAGGATGACCCGGCGGCCCAGGGTGTGTCCCACCTCCTTGAAGAAAGCCTCGTTGAGCGTGGGCAGACTGTAACGCTCCCTGAAGGTCTTCGCATAAAAATACGCGAACCTTTCCCACTGTGCGTCGGTCACCTCCGGCCCGTGCAGGAGTTCGATACGGATACCCGCCTCCCGGACCAGGCGCCGCTCACGTCGGATGTTCTTGCGCCGCTTCGAGTTGAGCGCCGCCAGAAACGCCTCGAAGCTGTCATAGCCGTTGTTATGCCAGTGAAACTGACAGCCGACCCGTTCCATCAGACCCAGCTTCTGGAAATGCGCGTTCTGCTCCGGCGTGACGAACAGCCAGTGCAGCGAGGAAGCACCGAGCTTCCCCGCCAGCCCCACCGCTCCGTCCAGAAGCGCGCCAATCACCCGGCGCTGGTCCGCCCCGGTGGCAACCAGCGGCCGCCGCCCGGTCGCGGGCGTATAGGGTATAGCCGATACGAGCTTCGGATAATAGCGGGCACCGTGGCGCTGATAGGCATCGGCCCAGGCGAAATCGAATACAAACTCGCCGTAGGAATTGTCCTTCTCGTACAGGGGCGCCACGCCCATCAGACGCTTGCCATCCCATACAGCCAGGTGTCTCGGGCGCCAGCCGAAGCGGGAGCCGACACACCCGTTATGCTCCAGCGCCGCCAGAAACTCATGGCGGAGGAAGGGGTCGTCATCCGGATTCAGGGCGTTCCACTGCGCCGCGGATATATCGTCGATGGACTCGTGTACTTCCAGATTCATCGGGCTATTTTTTCGAATCCCTGCGCCCCGTTCCCAGACTCAGCTTGCCCTCGCCGAACAGATCCGTAACAGTGTCCAGGGTGTCGTAGAGATTCTTCTCTCTGGCCTGTTTGTCGGGGTCGACGAAAAGATCGGCTTGGGCGTCCCGGGCCTTCCAGCCAGAGATTCCTATGCCGATCAGGCGCACCGGGCGGCCGACGAAGTTGCTGGACCGATAGAGATCCCAGCCGGCCCGGAAGATCTCCCCGTCCCTATTGGTCTGAACCTGTAGCCGGCGTTGGCGGCTGTGGGTCTCGAACCCCGCCAACCTGATCTTCAGCGTCACCAGGGCGCCGGTCAGACCCTCGCGCCGGGCGGTTCGCCCCACTTGCGATGCAAGCTCCCTGAGTGTCGTGCGCAAAAGGCGCTCATCGCTGACGTCCGCGTCGAAGGTGGTCTCTTTGGAGATCGACTTGCGGGCACTGCGCGCACCGACCGCCGCCGACGCCATGCCGCGGGCCTGTTCATAGAGGGTAACACCCGCTTTGTCCCCAAAGTGCATCTTGAGCAGCTCCAGGGGATAGCCCCGCAACTGCGCTACCCTGCGAATACCCAGCCGATCGGCGATCTTCCGGGTCTGCGGGCCCACGCCGCGCAGGTTCCCTACGGGCATAGGTCCCAGGAAGCCGGCCACCGCATCCGGGAGGACGACGGTAAGCCCATCGGGCTTGCGATAATCCGAGGCCAGTTTCGCAATCAGCCGGTTGGGACCGATCCCCACCGAAGCGGTCAAACCAACCAAGCCGCGAATGTCCGTTTTGGTCTTCCGGCCGATCTCCTCAGGACTGCCGATCAGCCGGTCGAGTCCGGAGATATCCACGTAGGCCTCGTCGATGGAGACGGGCTCCACCACTGGCGAGACGCCCTCCAGGGCCTGCATGACCTGGCGCGAGACCCTTGCGTAGCACTTCATACGGGGCCGCAGATAGACCGCGTCGGGGCACCGGCGGTGCGCCTCGGAAATAGGCATTGCCGAGTGTATGCCGAAGGTTCGCGCCTCATAGGAACAGGTCGCAACGACCCCGCGCCCTCCGGGCAAGGCACCCACCACTACCGGCCGCCCTCTGTACTCCGGATAGTCGCGCTGCTCCACGGACGCGAAGAACGCGTCCATATCGACATGCATTACCAGACCTGTGGTCATCATGAGCCGTTATTTTGCGTCAGCGGGGATGCACGAATCAATTCGCAGGGCATCGGTGTTGGCGCGCCCTGATACAGCCCTTAACCCTGACAGGCAAGCTGAATGAGGCTTTGTCAGGGTTAAGGGCTGTATGTCAAGCCGCCTTGTCAAAAATCCGTGGCTGACGTCTCAGGGGAAAATGTTGGCATGTGAGACCCCGTGGTTGGAGGCTATTTTCCGGCCCTGACCAGGCTGCCCAGACCCGCCTTGTCCAGTTCCGCGTTCAGAAATGCCCGGATGGCCCTTACGTCCTCCATGCCCATGACCCGGGACAGCAGATCCACCGCATGCTGACGTGTAAAGCTGCGGATTACCCACTTGACTCGCGGCAGACTGGGGGCGCTCATGCTCAGGATATCCACCCCCATGCCCAGCAGCAGAATGACGGCTGCGGGGTCTCCCGCCATCTCACCGCACAGGCTCACGGACTTGTTGAACCGGTGGGCCTTCTGCACGAGATCATCGATGGCTTGCAATACGGCCGGGTGCAGGCTGTCGTAAAGGCTGGCCACCCGTGGGTTATTACGGTCCACGGCCAGCAGGTATTGGGTGAGATCGTTGGTGCCGATGGAAAGAAAATCCACCCGCTGCAAAAAGGCTTCGGCCTGATAGAGTACCGCCGGGACCTCGATCATGACCCCCACCATCGGGGCAACCAGATGAAATCCCTCTTCCTGCAGTTCCTCGTGAGCCCGGTCCAGCAGCGCCAGGGCGCTGTCCACCTCGTCGATACGGCTGACCATGGGCAGCAGTATACGCAGGTTCTGCAGACCGACGTTGGCACGCAACATGGCCCGCAACTGGACCAGGAAGATCTCCGGATGGTCGAGGGTGAAACGAATCCCCCGCCAGCCCAGGTAGGGGTTGTCTTCCGCGATGGGAAAATACGGCAGGGGCTTGTCGCCCCCTACATCCAGAGTGCGCATGATGACCGCCTTGGGGGCGAAGGATTGCAGCACCTCGCGATAGATCTTATACTGCTCGTCCTCGCTGGGGAAGGACTGGCGCACCATGAAGGGAAATTCGGTACGGTAGAGTCCCACGCCCTCGGCGCCGCTCTTGAGGGCAGGCTTGACGTCCGAAAGCAGGCCGGCATTCACATACAGGGACATCCGCGCACCGTCCAATGCCTCCGCCGGAAGTCCGTGCAGCTCATCCAACTCCTTCGAGAGTTTTCGTTCCTGTTTTACGAGTCGCCGGAATTCTTTCAGCACCGCCGGCTTGGGATTGATGCTGACCCGCCCCTTGTACCCGTCCACTACGATGCTGTGCCCGTCGAGCCGGGACAGGGGCAGATCCCCCAGGCCCATCACCGCCGGGATACCCAGGGCCTTGGCGACGATGACGATATGGGACATCTTCGAACCGCGCACGCACACGATGCCCGCCAGGCGCTCCACCGGAACCTCCGCCACCTGCCCCACCCCGATCTCGTCCCCCACCAGGATGCATTTTTTTGGATACTTCCTGGCCTGCGCCGCATCCGCATCCCCGTGCAGGCGCAACAGAATGCGCCGACCGATGTCGCGGATGTCCTCGGCGCGGGCGCGAAGATAGGGGTCTTCCATCTGTTCGAACACCCGGACGTGGTCGAATATGGTTTCGCGCAATGCCGCAGGGGCCCACATGCCTGCATGAATCCGTTCCACGGTATCCGAGATGAGACGTTCACTGCCCAGTAGCATCACATACACATCGAACAGGGCGCGCGTCTCGCGGGGCAGTACATTGGACATGCGCACGGACCCGGCTTCCAGTTCCTCCTGAACCAGCAGAATCGCCTTGCGAAAGGCGCGTTCTTCCGCCTTCGGGTCACTCACCTCCCGGTCGGGAACATCCAGCAGGTTGCCCAGCGGATCGGGCATGACGATGGTGCCGATGGCAACACCAGGCGCACCTCGCACCCCGTGGATGAACCCGGTCCTGTCGGTCGGCGACGCCAGCAAGCCGATGCTGTCGGCGCCGGCGGCCACGTGGGTGATCGCCCCGGCAAGCTGGGCCGAAACCGTGACCAGAAACGCCTCCTCGTCGTTCCCGAAGCGACGGTACTCGCGTTGCTGCACCACCAGAACGCCCAGCACCTTGCGGTAATGAATAATGGGCACTCCCAGAAAAGAGTGATAGCGTTCCTCCCCCGTTTCCGAAAAATAGGCATACCTTGGGTGATCAGCCGGGTTGATCAGGTTCAGGGGTTCCTGACGCAACCCGATCAGGCCTACCAGTCCCTCATCATATTTCAAGCGCACCTTGCCCACGGCCGAGGGGTTGAGACCATCCGTGGCCATCAGTACATAATCTTTATCGGGGCCGGCAAGGTAGACCGAGCAGACATCCACGGCCATGGCATCTTTGACCCCTCGTACGATAAGGTCGACGGCCTCTTTGAGGCCGGACGCGCCATTGACTGACTGTACTATGCTTCTGAGGGTCTCTAGCATGAGCTATGGGTCGGGTGAATGCGTGTTGCGCAGTTTAGAGCCAAGTGTACCAAAGGCGGCGAAAAGATGAGTCAGCGACTTATCTCAAAAGGCCCTGAAACTTTTCCCCCAGCTCGCCGGCCTCCCCTTCCAGATCCTTGGGCACGCCGCCGGTCTTGCTCTTGAGTTCGTCGATCTGCTTGTTCACTTCACCTCGCAACCTGGCCTTGGCCTCCGTAAGCGAGCCGGCCCCGACTTTCGTGGCCGAGGCGAGAATCTTGTCCATTACGAGTGTCAGGGCCCGCTCTGCAGATACGCCACCCTGTTTCCTGCCGATGCCGGTCAGCTCGATTTTGGGCAAGTCCGCGGACAGGCGTTCGTCGGTCAGGGGTGTAGCCAGGTAGAGGTTGACCTTTCCCTGATTGACCGTCACCCGATCGATCACCACCTTCGCGCCTGCCCCCTCCTTTTTTTCCGATTGCGCGCCGGTTTGGCCTTTCTTGCCGCTGGCCTGAACGTTCTTTATGATCTGCTGCAGATTCGAGCCGGCTGGGCCGCCCGGCTCATAAGTGATGGTAGGCGCGACGATGTCGATGGATTTGATTACTATGGTCTCAGTGGTAAGGGATTCAGTATCCAGCGCAACCGCGAGTGATCCGAGTTCGAAGGCAGAGGGGGCCTTGTAGCCCTTGGGGTTCGAGATCACGAGGTTTTGGAGGCTACCCTGGCCGGAAAACACCGAGACGCTTGAGGATGCGAGGCTGACCTTTGTCCCGGTCACTCGCGGTGCAAAGGTCTCGACGGCCTCTACGACAAGTGTATTGAGATTGAGATAGACGTACAGAAGGATCGCCCCGAGAATGACCGGAATAGCGATAAGGATGCCTAGCACGAGCTTTTTCATCTAGATGGTCCCAGTTTGACGAATAAGAATAAGGGTTTTGTGGTAAAACGCGTAGCAGGCTACCCTCGTATCTTTCGCCGGTCAACCGGGGAAGAACCCAAGAACACGTCGAAAACAGCCTCGATCTCTTGGAACAACACAAGACACGCTTGAAGATCTCTTTGCGTTGCCGTCCCTGCGCATCCCGACCGGACCACTCCGTGGTGTCCCCATCCACATCCCACCCGCCTCCGGCCGGCCGGTAGCGCTGCCCCACCCTCTCACCTTGGAGGAAAAAGGCACCCTCTGATTTCCCGGGGGGCTCAGGTATTGAGCCACCTGATCATGCACACTGCACCTTGGCATCAGCCGAAAGAGCGAGGCTCCGGATGTTCTTCTTCGTCCCATTGGTCGCCGAAGACGCGGCCGGGCGACAAGCACATCGCTGTCCCAGCCTGGATGAACTGCAGGCCCGAAAGGCGGCCCAGTACCCGACCATCCGTCAGGATTTTTTACGCTCGGCCGTCTCGAAGAGGGCGTGATTCTCCTTAGCCTTATGTATTCATGATGATTTTCAATATCGGAATACATTTTGCATGACAATTAGCAACAAAACAGAGGACAGGGTCATGAGGCACTCATCCAAACAAAGCCGTTGGGGTCACGACATGCTGCTTCTCGCCGTCTTCGCGGCTGCAATGGGACTTGTCTTGACCAGCACTTCGAGCAGGGCCGATCCGATCGTACAGGTGGATGATCGACTCCAGCCGACAGTGCCGAATAAGTAGCCTGCGTTGAGGAACGAAACGCGGGACGATCCACGCCTCCGTTTTCCGCGTTTCGCAATAGGAAAGTCGTGACCTTAGAAGAAATGTTGAACTACGCGGCACCGAGCGTGCAAGATCAATTCGCCAAAAGTTTGTCGATCTTCTGCACTACGTTCAGATCTGCCTCGTCTTCGAAGAAATTTGTGTCCCTGACGCCTTGCAGGAATTCTTTGATGGATCTGGAGTCCCAAGTATCGCCCTGCAAGGGCGTGATGCCTTTCGAATCGAACTCGCGAATCACGTCATCGAGACTTTGCGCCGTTGTTATGGTCTCTAAAGCTGTCTGCAGGCCGTCCGCCGTCAAGGAGTCCTCGAGCGCCTGGAATTCGTAGCGCTCGAGGTTCCACACTTGAAAATGAACACCGGCAGCATGAAACACCCGATCCAGCGCGCGCAGGGTATTTTCCTCCCAAAACTGCCAATCGAAGGGGCTTTCGAAAGACAATAGTTCTTCCCGGGTTGGTTTGAGCTCCATGGTTATCCATTCTTCACGAAGGAAATCTTCATTGGTCATCTCCCCTTTGTCGTCCTCGTGAAATGCCTCGGTTAACTCTCGGAATCGAACTTTCATGGTGTTTTTCCTTGATTAAGGGTCTGGCTCGAGAGTATTAACGGCACGCCTGAAGAAATTTATAGGAATGAAGAGGTGGATGACGGTTACGGCATCTACCCACCTTTTTGATGCAGCAATCACTGACCTAAGTTAGTATTAGGTAAAGAATCCGATTTGCGTCCATGTCTCACGGGTTCGCCCGGTTTTCACAGGTCAGTTGCTCGCGCCGAAACGCCTCAACCAGGGTTTTAACTCTGCCGGAGCCGAGAGCGGCAGTATGGATTGGACATCATACAGGGGACCAGGCTTTTCAGAGTGATCAATGAGTTCCACCGATAACCAGAAATTCGATGTCAAAGCCTTTGCGCTCGAACTGCGTGAAGACATTGAAAAAAACCGCATCAGGCTGCCGACCCTCCCGAACATCTCGCTGGAGGCCTTGATCATTATCAATGATGCCGACAGTTCCATGGCGGATCTGGAGAATATCATCGCCAAGGACACGTCCATGGCGGCCCGTCTGGTCAGATACGCAAACAGCCCGCTCTACATGGGCATCAATAACGTCTCCTCCGTCAAGGCGGCCATTACACGCATCGGCCTGGATGCGGTAAAAAACGCCATCCTGAGTCTGGCGATGCGGGACGTCTTTTCGAGCACTCGCAAGTCCATCGAGAAACGAATGGAGTCATTGTGGAAACACAGCGTCAGCGTGGCTTCAAAGGCCACTGTCCTGGCCGAGCATTTTCCCCATCTCAACCCGGATGAGGCAATGCTCGCCGGGCTGATTCACGACATCGGTACTATCCCCATCCTGCTGAAGGCTTCCGACCAGCCGCTGCTGCTCGATAAAGAGGAGAACCTCGACAAGGTTGTTGAGGTACTGCATATGAACGTCGGCAGTTTTATGCTGAAACACTGGAATTTCGAACCGCCCCTCGTGGAAGTAGCCGCGGTTCATGACAAACTGGACAGAGAGCCCCCCAGTGATGAGGTGGACTATGTCGACATCATTCAGGTTGCCAATGTGCTTAGTCGTCACGGCACGCAGCACCGGTACGGGGATCTGGACCTGGAAAAGGTTCCCGCATTCAAGCGGGTTGGTCCGGATTTGATCAGCCAGGTTCTACAGCAGACGGGCGAAGAGGGAACGGAGCAGAATATCAGTACGGTTCTGGATTGACGATTTCGGTGAGTTCCCTATCGAGCAGGGCCGGCGGCGGGTGTGCCCGGATCACCTCCAGGAAGGTCTCGCCATAGAGCGCCAGCTTGTGCTCGCCCACGCCGGTTATTCTATGCATCTGCCGCAGGTGCTCGGGACGTACCCTGGCCATTTCCCGAAGGGTGCTGTCGTGGAATATCACATAGGGCGGTACGCCCTGCTCCCCGGAGAGTTCCAGACGGCGGGCGCGCAAGGCATCGAACAGGGATTCATCGAACGGACCCAGCGCAACCGGCTCGTCCCTCGTCTTTTGCGGGGTCGGTTTTTCCAGCTTGCGCTGCCGGCGCAGTTGCAGCGCAAACTCACCCCGCAGCAGGGTGCGGCACTTCTCGTTGAGCCTGAGTGAGCCGTGACCCTCCACATCCACATTCAGATACCCCAGGGCAATGAGTTGCCGAAACACGCTGCGCCACTCAACGCCCGTCAGTTCATCACCGATGCCGTAGGTGCTCAACCGATCATGGCCGTTGCGCCGGACGCGCTCGTCGTCTTTCCCGGTGAGCACATCGATCACATAGTTCACTCCGAAACGCTGGCCCGTGCGGTAGACGCAGGAGATGGCCTTCTGCGCAGTCTGGGTGCCATCCCAAGTCCGGGGTGGACTGTTGCAGTTGTCGCAGTTGCCGCAGGGTTCGGCCCCGGATTCACCGAAATAGGCGAGCAGCGTCTGACGTCGGCAGGTGGTCAGATCGCACAGACCCAGCATGGCCTCCAGTTTATGGTGGGCGATGCGCTTGAACCGCTCCTCGGCGTCGGTGCCCTGCACCATCTGACGCAGGGTAATGATGTCCTGTAATCCGTAGGCCATCCAGGCATTGGCCGGCGCACCATCGCGTCCAGCGCGGCCGGTTTCCTGGTAATAGGCCTCGATGCTCTTGGGCAGATTCAGGTGAGCCACGAAGCGCACGTCCGGCTTGTCTATGCCCATACCGAAGGCGATGGTGGCCACGATAATAAGCCCGTCTTCACGCAGAAAGCGCTCCTGATGGCGCCTCCTGACCTGGTCCGACAACCCGGCGTGATAGGGAAGCGCCTCCCTTCCCTTCGTCTTCAGCCACTCGGCCAGGCTATCCACCTTCTTGCGCGACAGGCAGTAGACGATCCCGGCGTCCTCCGGGTGCTGGCGCTGGATGAATCGCCAAAGCTGCTCCCGGGGCTGCTGCCCCTCGTGGATGGTATAGTGGATATTCGGCCGATCGAAGCTATTTATAAAAACCGCAGCCTGCTGCAACTGGAGCTGATCGACGATCTCCGCGCGGGTCCGCTGGTCGGCCGTGGCCGTGAGCGCTACACGCGGAACCCGGGGATAGCGCTCGTGCAGCACCGAAAGCTGCTGGTATTCCTTGCGGAAATCATGTCCCCATTGGGAGACACAGTGGGCCTCATCGATGGCGAACAGCGCAATGTCGCTGCGATCTAGCAGGGTGAGCATACGTTCGGTAAGCAGCCGCTCCGGAGCGATATAGAGAAGCTCCAACGCCCCCTCCAATAATGCCTGCTCAATCTCCCGGCGGCCCCGGTGGTCCAGTGTAGAGTTGAGAAAGGCCGCCTTGATGCCCAACTGGTTAAGCGCGTCCACCTGGTCCTGCATGAGGGCAATCAAGGGCGAGACAACGATGCCTGCCCCGTCGCGGATCAGCGCCGGGATCTGATAACAGAGGGATTTGCCGCCGCCCGTAGGCATCAGGGTGAGCACGTCCTGGCCTTTCAGCAGCGCTGCGATTGCAGCCGCCTGGTTATACCGAAATTCGCTGTATCCAAAGATTGTTTTCAGTATATGGCGGGCGCGTTCCATAGCGGGCATGCACTTCTTCGATAGAATTCCAGAACGCTATCTTATAGCACAGGGCTGGAAATAATCCTAACCCGGATTTATCCCCGCAGAGCACGCAGAGAGCGCAGAGCTGTTTGAATTTAAGGGGGTTTCTGATTTGCAATACACGCGATCTCTCGTCGCGATCGGGTCAGTAGCCCTTGAGTTTTTTGCCTTCGAAACCGGAATACCGAAGACGTTCCTCACCGTCGACAATGACCGCCCTGAGGGTCTCCCCGCGAGCCCTCCCCAGACCGAGGATGACCGCTTCAGTATCCGAGATGGGTCTAAGCGGCACGCGTATTGTACTGTTCGACAGCAGCGGCATCTTATAGCTCATGCACAGCTGACCCTGGTGTAGCATCACCTTCGGCTCCGTCAAAGGAAAGGCACGGTCGGGATTGGTCAGCCTGTAGTTTCCAACCCGTTTCAACCAGACTTCGGGAATGGGCGTCGGAGGGATCTTTTCTCCCAGAATACCCCGTTCCTCGCCCTGCTGCGCGACAATGACCTCAACTCCATCGATCAGTTGCGTCTTAAAACGCAATTTCCCAAGGACCTTGTACGACGGCGGTAGAGAATCCACAGAATCCTGACTGACGCCAAACCATCCATTGGGATAAGGAATCAGGTCAAAGGTCTCTTCGACGATGCAGGCGCAGATCTTGGCATCCTTCGGCCGGATCGAGATCAGTCCAAGATCGGTGGCATAGGTTCCGCCCGGTGCTGCGGGCAAAGGGTCGTCGACTTCCCTGGAGAATGCCTGGAGCGCGACCTGCATGGATTCTGCCTGCTGTCCCGTATCAAGCGCACCCTTCAGAATCTCTTCCGCAAGCTGCGACACCAGTGCCCGGGATCCACTGCTGTTGGCCAGCACGGCCACCCCGAGCCCCTGTTCCGGGAGCATGATCAGCTCGCTGCTATACAGCAGGGTCGTGCCGCCGTGGCGAAAAACACGTCCGCCCCCCGGAATAGACTCTTCTTCGAGAAACCAGCCTAAGCCGTTGATGACGTTGAGATCCAGCGGGATATCCTGGTTTTGCGGCTCCAACATCTCTTCCAGGGTTTCAGCCATCAGTATCCGATTGCCATCGAGGGTGCCCTCGGATAACACCATCTTCATGAAGCGCCCCAGATCCTCCGCCGTGGTGTACAGGGAGTACGCGGGGAGATCGCGGATGGGCAGACGTTCCGATTCCACGCCCCCTCGGTATCCCCTGGCCAGATAGGACTCCATGCTGGGGCGCAGACGCATACCGCTGCGGTGCATACCGAGGGGTTCAAACAAATGCCGCTGCATGTAGTCGGTGTAGTTCTCCCCGCTTACCTCCTGGATCATATGGCCGAGCAGGGTGTAGCCGACGTTTGAATAGCTGAAAACGAGATTCGGCGGAAAGGCCGTGTACTCCTCGTTGAGTTTCGCTGCCACCTTCGTGAAGGATTCGTTGGACCACATTCCTTTGCTTAAATCGGTGGGCAGTCCCGAGTGATGGCAAAGAATACTGCGTACGGTTATGGGTGCAGCGGTGGTATCGAATCGGCTCCTGATCGTAAACTGCGGAATATAGGCGTTGATCGGTTGATCGATGTCGAGCTTGCCCGCCTCTTCCAGCTGCATCACAGCTATCGCGGTAAAGGGTTTGGCCAGTGAGCCCGCGCGAAAAACAGTACCCGGAGTAACCGGGACCCGGCGCATGCGATCCGCATATCCGAAGCCCTCCGACCACAGGGTGTCCTGGTTCTGAATCAGCACCAGACTGATCCCTTCGATCTGATACCTCTCCCGAACCCGGTCGATCACCCCGGCCAGGGCGTCGCGCGTTTTTTGGATGTCTGCATGAACTACCGAACCGGCAGCGATCTGGCTGTCGGTCCAACCGGGCCGGTGCGATGTCGTGGCGCACGAACTCGACAGGGCAAGGACCATCGAAATCACGGCGATGGAACGAAAAACAGGGGATTCATCCAAACACATGGGCAACCCTCCCGCCTCAATCTAAACGTAAACCCTAACGTCGTGGGCAACCAAGGCTTAGGGAAAGATACCACAGAGGCTTGTGATTCTCACTTAACCATCCGAATTCTATGGGAAACTCGAAACTAAATGGCAGGGGGCTCAGAACAGCCCCCTGCCGTCGGATTTACTCTCGCGTCGAGTATCGACGGAGTCGGTAAGCGTCCACGCTACCAGGTCAACAGGTTTTGCTCCACGTTCGGGATAGGGCTTGCGTAGGCATCGCCTCTACCGTTTGGAATGCTGCCGGACGTGCTCGCCAGACCGAGCTGGTCGTTGCGCTCGAACGCATTACCGCCGTAGGTGTCTCCGATGCCGGGCTGCACGGCGGTGGATACCGTGAAGCTGGAGCCAGTACCACTATAACGGTCGTTCGGGCTGTCCAGGAACAGATTCGAAGCACTCGCCGTACCGGCGAAAATTATGGAAGCGATTGTCAGCAGGGACTTTTTCATTTCTATCTCCTCGTTGGGTCTTTACCGCGCTTAGAGCGCAAATAATTAGCCTGATGAAAACTCATGTTTTGCGTGTCTCGGTAAAAAAGACCCGCCAGGAATAAAAAATATTTCAGGCTGAAGAAAAAATTACCTGATTACGCCCGAAACTCAACCATCGTGCGATTCAAGATAAAATTCAGAATTGCTCTGTAATTCAGGGAGATATCCGGGTCGAGATGGCAAGACCGTCTGCGGCATAGATGCCGCTGCCGCGGGGTAGCGACCGGTTCCGAGCCCGCTCCTGTTGCTTAATAGCGAAAATAGTTGACTATTTTACTCTGTTTTTGTTTAATAGCCCGCTAATATTCTAGGTTATCGCAAACAACCAAGACTTGTTCGGGTAGCCTGCTGGTCAAACGAGCATCGACAGGAGAGGTAAAAATGGTTACTCCACAACGCGACGGGGATGGTTATCTGGCGGATATGTCCAACTGGACCCCGGAGATCGGCC
>JAUXGQ010000358.1 GCA_030621975.1 Gammaproteobacteria bacterium
CGGCCAGGCACCGCTTGGGTGGCGCTTTCTGAATGCCTATCTGGAGTCCAGCGGGGACTACGACGGATTGGCCGTGTTGCGTTTTTACCAGGTCTACCGGGCCTTGGTGCGGGCCAAGGTGGAGGTAATACGCCTGGGACAACCCGGACTGTCGGACCGGGAGCATCGGACCATCCTGGATGAGTTTCTCGTCCATATTCGGCTGGCTGAGGGTTACGTTCGCAAACGACCGGTGGGCGTGCTGATTACCACGGGCGTGTCCGGCACCGGAAAAACCACCCTGACCCAACCGCTCCTGGAACAACTTCCCGCCATACGCGTGCGTTCGGACGTCGAACGCAAGCGTCTTTTCGGCCTGCCCTGGCAGGCACGTACGGATTCCGGGCTGGAGCAGGGGATATACGGGCCCCAGGTGACCGGGGCGACCTATGAGCGGTTGCTCGCGTTGACCCGGGTCATCACCGAAGCCGGCGATAATGTCATTGTGGATGCAACTTTGCTCAAGAAACATCAACGGGTTATGTTTATTGATTTCGCCCTTGAAGAGGGCCTGCCGTTGTTGATACTGGCGTTCGATGCGCCGGAAAGCCTGCTGCGCGAAAGGGTTGGGAAACGTCGCCTCCAGGGTACGGACGCCTCCGAGGCGGATGTATCTGTCCTCGAAACCCAACTGGCAGGGCAGGAGCCCCTGTCCGACGCAGAAAAAAAGTTCTCAATGCGACTTAATTTCTCGGAGCGGCTGCCGATAAAGTCTGTGCTTGAAAGGTGGCAGCAGTTGGTGCGGGAATAACAATGAACGACGTCCGCCGGAGCATTTGGCAGGTTTTTTGACGTCAGAACGCAGGCAGAGAGCCGAAGACTTCAACATATGTGGGTGCGCAAGCGGACACGGAGTACCTCCGTATTATTCGTACTGTCGACGTTGACGTTCGTCGGTGTGCTGCTGATGGTGATTGCGCAGGTGCGCCAGGACGAGTTTGTCGAAAGCCAACGCCTGATGGCCCGTTCCGCGGTTCAGGGGCTGAGCAAGGAAATCGGGAACCTGATCGGGGAGAAACGCCGTCTCGTCGACTTATTCATCCGCAATGAAGCCACCCTGATCCAACAGCTTCTGCTGCATCCCGACGACGATCATTTGCAGAATCGCCTGGAGGCCCGGATTGCGGACTTTTTTCCGGATTACGCGGGGATCACGCTGGCCGACGGGAGGGGGCGGCTGGTCGTAGACGATGGCGAGGGCGCCATCGGGCACGTCAATGAAGACGACATTCTGAAGCTGGCCCGGATGCCCGGTTCCCATATTCAGGTTCATCCCAACGACTCCAGTTATGGCTTCGATATCATCACCCGATTGGAGGGACTGTCCGGCATTCTTTTCGTGGGTTTCCAACTGGAGAAGGTAAAAAATCTACTCAACGCGGTGATGTTTCACCAGCATGAATTTATGCTGATCAATACCCTGTGGCCAGGGTTGAAAGAGGTCACGTCCAAGGGCGGGCGCGACCAGTTTGAGCGGGATGATTTTTACCTGACCCTGGATCAGAAGAGGCGGATCATCGCCTCCGCGGCCGTCAGCGGCACCCTTTGGCAACTGGTCGATATGGGGCAACCAAGCCTCTATGCGGACCATTGGAACCGGGTTCGGTCACAGAGTTTCGGTGTCTTTGCCAGTGTTGCGCTCGCCAGCCTGATGCTCGCCGGGCTGCTACGCCGAGGGGAACGGCGTGGGGCGATTGCGGAGCGGCGCCTTCAGCAGGCCAAAGACAGACTTGAATCTCGGGTGGCAGCGCGTACCAAGGAGCTCTGTGCGAGCAAGGAACTGGCGGAAGTGACCCTGCGCTGTATCGGCGAAGGGGTGATTACCACCGATGCGAAGGGGGTGATTACCGCGCTTAACGCCACCGCGGAGGAACTCACGGGCTGGAGCGAGAGGGAGGCCAAGGGCCGCGGGATCGGCGAGGTGTTCCGGCTGCTGGAGGAGGGTAGCGCCGCGTCCGTAGAAAACCCGGTAACCCGGTGTCTGCGTGAAAAACAGCCCACCGGGATAAGAGACCAGGCGGTGATGTTGGGACGCACCGGAAAGCCCATCACCATCCAGGACTCCGCGGCGCCCATTCGCGATCGAAACGATCGGCTCGTGGGTGTCGTGATGGTATTTCGCGACGTGACCGAAGCCCGCAAGCTGGCTCACGAGGTCTCCTGGCGGGCGAGCCACGATCCTTTGACCGGCCTGATCAACCGCAGTGAATTCGAGCGTCGCTTGCAGCGTGTTGTCGACGGCATGGAGATGGAGAGCGGCAAACATGCGTTGCTCTTTATGGACCTCGACCAGTTCAAGATTGTCAACGACACCTGCGGACACGTCGCCGGCGACGAACTGCTGCGCAACCTGTCTGCTCTGCTGCAGAAGGGGGTGCGCCGGAACGACTCACTGGCCCGTCTTGGCGGTGATGAGTTTGCACTCTTGCTGGAATCCTGCCCGCTGGAGCAGGCCCGGCGGGTCGCGGAGCATCTGCGTACGACGGTGCGCGGATTCCGCTTTTCCTGGGAAGGCAAGGTGTTCACCCTGAGCGTCAGTATCGGGATGGTGCCGGTGGACAGGTACTACTCTGAAATCAACCCGCTGTTGAGCGCGGCTGACAGCGCCTGTTACGCGGCCAAGGACTCAGGGCGTAATCGAATTCACGTATATACCGAAGACAGCGGTGACATGGAACGTCGCATCGGCGAGATGCAATGGGTCTCGCGTCTGCACGAGGCACACGACGACGAACGCTTCCGGTTGTACGGGCAGAGGATAGTACCGATTACCGAAGGCCCGCGGGGATTGCACCTGGAAGTGCTGGTGCGCATGATCGATGAGGCCGGGGGCCTGGTGCCACCGGGTGCATTTATCCCCGCGGCCGAACGCTACAGTCTGATGCCGACCCTCGACCGCATGGTGGTGCGGAATACGCTGAAGTGGCTGGCGGACCTGCGGGAACTGACGGCCCGGATCGACTGCTGTGCGATCAATCTGTCCGGCCACTCACTGGCTGACCCGGGATTCCTCGACTTCGTCACCACACATGTCGCGGACTCCCGTATCGATCCGGAGAAGATCTGTTTCGAGATCACCGAAACGGCGACCATTTCCAATCTTTGCAGCGCGCAGCAGTTTATCGCGGCCGTGAAACGCCTGGGTTGTCGGTTTGCCCTGGATGATTTTGGCAGCGGTATGTCGTCTTTCGCCTATCTGAAAAACCTGCCGGTGGATTTTCTAAAGATAGACGGCGAGTTCGTGAAAGGCATCGTGGACGACCCCATATCCCTGGCCATGGTCAAATCCATCAACCAGGTCGGCCAAGTCATGGGGAAGCAGACCATTGCGGAGTATGTGGAAAGCCAGGAAATCCTGGCGGTACTCAGGCACGTCGGCGTCCATTTTGCCCAGGGCTATGGTATCGCCCGACCCTGTCCCCTTGACGAACTGGTGCCAACCGCCGATGTGACCGGGCCCATCGTACAGACGTCTCCGAGGCATTACGGTTATTCCCGACGCACCGCGGTTCGTTAAGGGCGGTATTCTGAGTAGATCCGTGTCCATCCGTGGTTAAGATATCTTCCACGACCTAGCCTGCTATCAGAAACACTCCGCATAACATCAGCGCGCCGGCGAAAAGATTGATACCCAGCCCC
>JAUXGQ010000114.1 GCA_030621975.1 Gammaproteobacteria bacterium
GGAAAATCTGGCCGCTATCCGCTTTTCCGCACGACTGCATGGATGCAGGAGGTAGAGCAACGCATGGAGCAGTTGCCGAGTAGGACGTCCTAAGTCCGACAGGCTCCCAGCTATTCGCACTCCTCTCGCCTTGCTGGACGGGCATCTCGACGCCCCAAAATGTGAATTAATTTCTACGCGAGCCCTAACCGATTGTTTCAAAAGACAAATTAAAAAACACCAGAGCCAACAAAGCGCGAAAAACTCATCCTCTAGCGTAGTATATTCGAACCCTGTGCAGAACACGAAATCGGCCGGGAACTGACACGGTGTCAGGCGTGGCTTATTGGCTTAACGCACAAGCTCGAGAATAATAAGCCACGCCTGACACGAATGGCACTCACGAATGGCACTTACTTAAGGAACAAGTCTCCGTCATCCCGGCGCAGGCCGGGATCCAGAACCGTCGCCAGTGGTACTTTCTCTGGATCCCGGCCTGCGCCGGAATGACGAATAAGCTGCTTAGAAAGGCATGTACGGCTTAAGTAAGTGCCATTCACGCCTGACACCGGTTGGCCGGCACAAACTACCCGCGTTGAGGCGGATCACCGGCGGCTGCCGAACAGACGAGTCGGACGCAGCGGCACTCGTCTGGTAATCCCCTCGGAGTAAAATCGATGATCGTCTACGACCAACCTCTCTACCGGCCACCCAGCGAGGGTAACAATCTGATCATTCAAGCGACCCTCGGGTGCAGCTTCAACCGGTGTTCGTTTTGCTCCATGTACCGGTCGAAGACCTACCAGGCAAGACCCCTCGAGGCGGTCTTTGCAGATATCGATCGCGCGGCGGCGGGCTGGCCGGATGCGCACCGGGTATTTCTGGCCGACGGCGATGCACTGGCACTGCCCACCGGGCACATACTGAAGATTCTGAACCGGCTCAACCGCGTCTTTCCCGCGCTCACTCGGGTGTCCAGCTACGCCACACCTGCGAACCTGCGACGAAAGAACCTGGCAGAACTGAGCGAGCTGAGGGAAAATCGGCTCAGCCTGGTATACCTTGGCATCGAGTCAGGATGCGATCTCATCCTGAAAAAAATCACCAAGGGGGCCAACCAGAGAAGCATCAAAGACGCCATGATCAGGGCGCGGGAGGCAGGCCTCAGGGTATCGGGTACTCTGATTCTCGGGCTGGGCGGCATAACTCACTGGCAGGCGCACATAGACGGCACATTGGCCCTCTTGAATCAGGCGCCTCTGACCTATCTCTCCACCTTGCAACTGCATCTGGAGGCAGACGTTCGCCAGGAGTTTGCCCGCAAGTTCGGGGAACCCTTCAAGATGCAGGACGACCGGGCCATACTGCGGGAACAGGCACGCCTGATCGAGGGTCTGACGCCTCCGGAGCCGGTCATCTTCCGCTCCAATCACGCCTCGAATGCCCTGGCACTGGCCGGGAGGTTGCCCAGAGACAAAGACAACCTGCTCAGCAGGATCGAAGCCGTGCTGAACGGCGCCCCCGGAATCCGGCCCGAATATCTCAGGGGGCTTTGAGTCGACATCTATGTCATAGCAGAAATAGAATGAATCACAAACTAAATTTAGTACAACTTCGCGAACTCAGCGGCCCTCAGCTGCAACATCGTTTGCTAGCGGAGCTGGATGGTCTCTTCAGGGAGATCGAAGACGGAACCGTCAAGGACAATACTTTTACAGGCTGTATCGCCTTGGGACACAGGAGCCTGCCCCCATTAAACGAAAACCAATCCAAGCAAATCAAAGAAGTCCTCTTATGCGCGCCGGTAGCCGCTAATCAATCGGCAAAAAGTGGAATACCTATCCTGAGGTCTGTGTTTAGTTTGATACGGAGCCTCTGGCGATCACATGATACAAACGCCCATCCTGCTCAGGGCGGCGCTAAGTCAATTTCATTACTTCTGGATCAATATGGCCGAGTGAAGGGTAAAGACGCTTCCCCGACTGACGTGGACCAAAACAGTCAAGTGGAGAGCCAAGAGATTCAAGAAACTGACGTGAAACAATTTTTGGCTGCTCAAGGCGAGGGCTATACCTGGGCGCTGCCCTATGCCTGGGAAATAGCCAATCGACTGAATGCCGTGAAGAAATCGGATACTGATGGCGACCTGGCATTATTCTTTGAAAGAAGAAGAAAGTTAAATGTTCGGCGTCCGAAAACAACGCTCTTTGAGCAATCGGCGCAGCGCTATGCGGCAAAAATATCCGAAGTATATTGCGATGAAAAGGGCGACATCGCCAATGAAAAATTATTAGAAGCGTTTATTCGTGAATTGGTTACCACCCTGCTGGAAAAGACCAAGGCCTACTGGCCAACGAGTCCGTTGCTGGCCATCTTTGACGGACTGGTGGCCACGGTAATGCGGCCCTTATTACACAGGCATCGGACTGCTTATGTTCAAAGCGAAATGACTACTGCAACCGGGGTGATCGTATCGGGCAGTACGATGGGAAAAATAAAAGAATTAGTGACCACCCCAAAGTGGAACGAGAAATCTCAACGATTGGTGGTGCGTTATGTAAAAAAAGCTTTTAAAGCACAAGTGTGGTCTCTCTTCCTCGATAGGTATGCGCCTTACAATCGGGAATACTCCAGGTCGCCTCACCTGAATACGGCAACTTTAACTAATGTTGGTTTGCTGATTAAGAATTTCGGCAATCCGGTTCATTTAAGTAAAGTCATGGAATTACTGCAATCGACTAACCAGGCGGATGAATTAGCCCAATACGTCGTGGATCACTTCAGGGGTGGTGATTTCATCGATCACTAATGGTTCAAGGCCCACCGCTGGGAATTGGAACTTTCGTATCCGATTTGAAGTTGTTGACCGGTAAGCCACTGGCCCGGAGAAAACCCAGCCCCTGCCCAGGCGGGAGAGTTAAGTATACCGTCCCTTCAATCCCGATGGCGAATTGCGCGTGGAAGGCGATTTGATCCGCATCGGTTGCGCTGCTGTGCCCCACCAGTTCGTGCAGTTCCAGGGGTTTCGATTTTCCCGCGAGCAGAAAACGACCGACGGGGCGGCTGACGAACCCATCGAGTCCGTGGAGTATCGATGTGGACGCCAGGATGCGGGTGCCGAGCTGTTTGTTGAGTCCCTCGATGCGGGTCGCGGTATTCACGATGTCGCCCACAGCGCGGTACTCGAAATGGTCCAGCGCGCCCACATGACCGATCATTATCTCCCCGCAGTGGATCCCCAAACGCGTGGGCAGACGAGCCTTAACCGGTGGTGCCCGATTGAAGGCGTCGACGGCGTCCACGATGGCCAGAGCCGCCCGGCAGACCCCCGCCCGGGTGCGCGGCTCGGAGGACTTCGCGGCCCAGATGGCGAGCATGGCATCTCCGACCACGTCCGAGACGGCGCCACCCGCGCGACGGACAGGTTCGAAGATCGCCGCGTAGTAACTGTTCATCAGCTCACGCAACTCCCCCGGTGCCAGCTGCTCCGACAGCCGTGTGTATTGCTCGGCATCGGTGGCCAGGCAGATTCCATGGGTGAGCCGGCCGTTGGCCGTCAGGGCATCGGTTCCGCTGGCCAGTTCGTCCACTACCTGGGTTGGCAGGTGGTAGCCGAAGGCGCGGCGAATGTTCTGCTTCTCGCGTTGAACGTCCAGGTAGCGCCACAACAGGGCCGTGACTGCGGCAAGGGGGGCTTGCCACAACAGCGGCGTGACCAGCGGCAGCCAGTAGGCAGAACGATCAAAAGCGAGGTATGCCGCGCCCAGATACAGAATACTGGCAGCCATGGCTACAGCGATTATGCTGACGCCGGGCAAGAGCCGCAGGACGAAGCCGATACCCAGACCCCACAGGCCCAGGATCATGATCTGACTGCCCCAGGCAGGCTGGATAAGGGGTCGGCGCTCGAGCAGATTGGCAAAGGTGGTGGCGGCGATCTCTACGCCGCTCACGTCCAGCCCACTGGCCTGGGAATAGACGGTGAAGAAGCCATCCTTCTGCTCGGGCTGAAGCTGTTCGGAGAATCCGACAAAGACCGCCGCGCCGGTGATGTCCACGGGAAGTTGCGCGTCTGGGTTCCGCTCCAGAATGTGATAGTACGGAATGGTGGTGATGCTCCGCGGCGGACCGTAGAAATTCACAAACATGTCAGCGCGGCCGGCGTACATTGCGACCAGGCTGTGTAGCAGCTCGCGCTCTCGGCGATCGCCTGAGGCTCGCGATTCGCGTAGCTTGGCGAGGACTTTGTCCTTGAGCCCGGAGTCACTCAGAAACAGAGCACGCAGCTCGCCAAGGGGCAATCCAACGCGGCCCTGTTGGCCGGCGGCGCCAGTGTTCGACGGCAGGATTCCCAGGCTGGCGGCGCCGATGTCTTCGAGCAATTGGTAGAGCGTGTCATGGCTCGGCAAGGCAAAGACATGCAATGCGGTTACCGGGAGTGTGGGCACATCGCCGGCCCCCGTCTTGAACAGATAGACCTGACTGACTTTTGTGGGCACCTTTGGCAGGGGAAAGGGTGCCAATGCAATAGCGGCGTCGGCCAGTACGGGTATGGGAGGCACGAGTTTTTCAATATTGACGGTCGAGAGACGGCCCGCCTGCTGCGTATCCGGCGGCACGGTGTCTTTCTGCAGATATTCGAACAGCACGACGTTGCCGGCTGCGCGAATTGCATCTGCAAACTCCCGGTCATGGGCAGGATTGCGTGATTGTTCGAAGATGATGTCGAATGCAATTACCGCCGCACCTTTGTCCGCCAGTTTGCGGATCAACTCGGCGTGCAGACTGCGCGGCCACTGCCGTGGTTTTTTGGACAGCCCCAGCCGAACCGAAGATTCGCGGTCGATGCTGACGACAATGACCTCAGGGGGCGCTGCACGCGGCCCGCGGAGCTGAAACAGCCAGTCTAGACCAATGTCCTGTTCAAGCCGCAGTCCCAGCGGGGTCAGGCCCGCCCCAAGGCCGGCCGCCGCGATGAAGAGGCCCACGAGCGCGGCCTTGATCAGGTGTGGGTCCGCAGACATGGCGCCGGTGGAGGAAGCATTGGCCCTGATCGTGATCTCTGCGCTTGCGGTCGATGTCTTGCGGCATACGCGAGGTTCATTGCATCAAAGCTCCATTGCCAACGCGGACCAACAGTGTATGAAGTATAAAAGCCCTTTTTTCCGAAATCTACCGTAACGCTACTCTGCTCTTCTCCCCCCTTGATTTCGATTATTTACCCAAGTCGGCACGCATACAGGCCTGGGAAATCCAACACCGGATGGACGTGATTGGTCATCTGGCAATGCGCATTTTCCTTGTGCTGCCGCGCCTCAATATTATTACTCTTGCCGGGGCTCAAATAAATCTGTCCGCTGCTGTGACGAGGAAGGTCACAAGTTGACCGAGAATACGCTGCTGATAAGACAAAGATGGCAAGCGGGGTGTTAAAAAAACAGATAAATCGGGAACTTATCAAATTTGGCCTGATTTATGCTTTTTTTTAGTTCAATCGCAACCAAAGAAGAGTAAGCCCCCATGAACTACCACAAGCAGCCGCCTATCGGTTTGATGTCTAGTTACCTGATCGATCAGCAAACTACGGTGGATCAATCATCGATAGACGAGGAAATGGTGGCGAACACAGAAGCTACCATGGTAACCCCTAACGAACTCGAAGAAATTTTGTCGGCTTGGGAATCATTGCCAGACGAAGCTTTTCTTATCTATTAGAGTGCTACGTAGCGACGCTGATAGCAGAGCTGGACCCTGGTAGTTAGACAGTCAAAGTCAGCTATCGAAGGCAACCGCCAGGCTGCGGTCTCACACGATCTGAAGACACCTATCACGCGACGTAGACTGCGTGCCGAAATGCGGCAGGATCCGGACGTGAAAGAGAATTCCAACCAGCACCTGGATGAGAAGGAGCCGATGGTGACGGCGAGCCTGGAGTTTCTGCGGGGAAGCGAGAGCTCTGAACGGATGAAGATCTGCCAGGCGTGGTCGCTAATTGAAGAAGGTGCCTCTCAGGGCCGGAAAGCGAGACGCAAGACTGTGCCATAATTGTAGACTTGTGGGAAGCGGGCTTTTATTCTTACCGAACTCTGATATTGGTGGTTTCCGCTCCTGACTTTCCCGGTTCATCGCGATCTCCGCAGGATATCGAGCTTCTGTTAATCAGAGCACCTGAATTGAGTGCA
>JAUXGQ010000220.1 GCA_030621975.1 Gammaproteobacteria bacterium
GCCCCAGAACTTCTGCTGGGAATGGGTGGCGGTGGGCATCATGAAACGCTTCAGCAGGTCACGGGTCAGCATGCCGCCGGCGGTGGACATGTAGGCGGCACCGGTGGACTGCATGGCGGCCAGGGCGCACACCGAGAGCAGGCCAGCCAACCAGGGGGCTGCATCCGTGATCAGGTAGATGAGCTGGGGCACCAGCATGCCCTGCTTGCCGGCGGACTGCATGATGTCCTTACCACCCAGGCCGGCCGCCATCACGTTGTTCGTCAGCTCGGGATGGGCGGCAGCGAAGGCGGCGTCAGCCCCCAGGAAGTGGGAGCCTAGGCCCTGCATGGCGGTGAACACCATGAGGATCAGGCCGATACCGAAGGACGATGCCCAGACCTGCTGGGGAGCGAAGGGCTCGGGGCTCTTGTTGCCGAACGACCACATGGAGAAGGCCGGTGCGGACTGAATGCCCATAAGCGCGAACATGTAGGTCAATACCATGATGCCGGTCCAGGCGCCGCCGACCGGTGCAGAGGCGGTGCCGAGTCCGGCGCCGAACTGGATCACCCCGGGTATCGCGATATAGGCCGAGTAGCCGTCCGGTGTGGTCTTGCCGAAGAAGGCCTTGCCGGTCTCCGGATTAATGGCGGTGAGTGCGGCGATGCCCTCGTTGAGCTGCGACCAGCCACCCACGTACTGCACGGCGATGATGCCGATGACCACGATGCCGGCGGCGAGCAGGACGGCCTGTGCGGTATCTACGTAAGCCACGGCGCGCAGGCCGCCGGACGCTACGTAGATGATTACCACCGCGGAGAGCAGCCACATGCCCACGTTGACGTCCAGCATACCGTCGGTCAGCACGTTGAACAGGAAGCCGGACGCGCGCAGCTGTACACCCAGGTAGGGTACGGAGAACACCAGGGCCACCAGTACCACCAGCAGGCGGACGGCATCCGATTTGAAGTAGTAAGCCATCATTTCGCCCGGTGTGATGAAACCGAAGCGCTTGCCCAGCATCCACTGACGCTTCAGGAAGATGACGCCGGTGAAGGGAATCGTGATGGCGTAGAAGGACGCGTACGCGTACTGGAAGCCATCGCGGTAGACGAGACCCGGATGGCCCATGAAGGTCCAGCCGGAAAAGGAAGTGGCTGTGGCAGCCAGGATAAATACCCACAGTGAAATCTGACGGCCGGCTACGAAGTAGTCGCTGGCTGTTCTGGCCGAGAGTGCACCTTTGATACCCCAAAAGATACAGTAGGACCAGTACATCGCAACGAACACGAATAGCCATACAATTTTCGCGTCCATAAATGGAAATCCCCCTGAGTTGTTACTCGTTAGATTATCGGGTCTTCCAGTCAGCCCGCCGAGAGCGGGATTGACGGAAACCGACCCTGGTAACAAGCGATTTCTGTGCCAGAGGCAATGATCCTCCTGCAGTCAGAGGGTTAACGGCGACGGCAGCGGGTGGTCAAGGGAAAAGTGTTACGTTAGGTAACAAATAAACGTGGAGAAAGGTAACAGGGTAACACCTTACTCGAGTTCAAGACCCGAGATTCGCTCCATTCCCTGGCGAATGTTTGCCCTTGCCGCGCCTTCCGTGGCCAGTCTCATCCTCGTTACCGCTTTGCGCGACGATATCGCCGAGGCGGTGTAAGAGGAGCGGATGCTGTCAGCCCAGACAGGGTCCCCGTGGTCTGTCTTGACAAGCGTCCAACTCGTTTCCATGTGCACGGTCATACTGAACCCCTGTTCCGGCGGTTGGTTCAGGCCAACGATGGCAACCCTGAGCAGGTAGTCGGGGGCTTCTCCCGCTATAACCCTGGCAAAAAGCCTGGAATCCCTGATCGAATCGGCGAGTGCCTGGGCAAATGCCTCATCAGAGATCTGGGAAGGCCCCTTCGGGTCCGTCGCCCGCCCGCCCCTCGCCTCGACCCGTATGGAGTAGGGGTGGGACCTCTGCACCCGCAGCTCTTGTGTGGCCATACCTGCGGACCGGGCGGGTGAGGAGGTCGCGCAGCCGGATAGACCCCCGCCCCCGATGATGCCCAGTAACAGCAAAACCGGAACAAACTGTGATAAGGCGACGCGGCGCCGCGCACGAGGGAGACGGGGAATTTTATGTTCGAACACGGTAATTTCCTTTGTGTTTCTTGCGCGGATTGCTCTATAGTTGCGGAAACCCCTGGCACATCGGCAGATGCGGCGACGGGCTTGCCTTGGCGTAACTATAACAACAAAGGAACCTGGGCTGTGCACTTCACTGGCCTACTTCAGCACCATGCATATTCTGTTTGGGGGTATCCGTCTGCTCAACGCCATACAGGACGTGTATCTGGATCAGCGTGTGGACATTGCCTGATCCTCGGCCGAAGCGCTTCGGCAACAGGAGGTTCGCCGCGGGCGGGCTTCAGAAGGTAGCGATCCTTGTCAAAGCACGGGCCGCCCGTAGCCTGTGTTGAGCTTGCGAACCACAGGAAAAGACTGTACAAGTTGCCCTGCGTTTCGTTCCTCAACGCAGGCTACTTGTGACGGTGCTCCTCATTGAAATCGGATATGTTCATTTGCTCCGGTCCACCCGGTGAGAGATCCGGGCCGGTTCCATGTTAGAGACATACACGGCCAAACCGGGCTTCCGCTATCCTCCGGGCGCGCGGCCTGACGCGCACGGGGTCAACTTCTCCGTCTTCAGTCGTGACGCCACGCAGGCGCAACTGCTGCTTTACGCCCGGGCGGACAGTCCGGAACCTTTTCAGATCATCCAGCTGGACCCGGCGACGAATCAGACCTTTTTAGCCTGGCACGTCTACGTTGAGGCGCTGCCCCTCGGGACATGGTATGCCTGGCGGATGCAGGGACCGAACGATACGCTGGAGTCCGGTCTGCGCTTCGACAAGGACAAGAATCTGCTCGATCCCTGGGCACGCGTGGTCAGCCAGGTACTCTGGGACCGGCAGGCAGCGTGCCGGCCGGGCGACAACGGGCGCACGTCCATGCGCGCCATGCTGGTCGGCAGAGGTTACGATTGGGAAGGCGATCGGCCCCTCAACGTGCTCACCGAAAACGCCGTCATCTACGAACTGCACGTGGGGGGATTCACTCGGCATGGCTCCTCGGGGGTAGCGCATCCCGGCACCTACGCGGGGCTGGTGGAAAAGATACCTTACCTTCAGGAACTGGGTATTACCCATGTGGAACTGATGCCCGTGATGGCCTTCGACGCGCAGGACGTCCCCAAGGCGACGGCAGACAAGGGGTTGGAGAACTACTGGGGTTACAGCACCCACAGTTTTTTCAGTCCGCACCCCGGCTACTGCATCTCGCCCGAGCAGGGTACCCATCTGCAGGAGTTTCGGGACCTGGTAAAGGCCCTGCATCGCGCCGGGATCGGCGTCATCATGGACGTGGTCTTCAACCACACCGCCGAGGGGCCGGCGGAAGGCCCGACCATCAACTTCAAGGGTATGGGCAACAGCGTCTTCTACCACCTGGATCGCGAGGACAAGCGTGTCTATCTCGATTTCACCGGCTGTGGCAACACGGTGAACTGCAACCATCCGTTGGTGTCGATGTTCATCATCGGCTGCCTGGAGTACTGGGTCAGGGATATGCACGTGGACGGATTCCGCTTCGATCTGGCCAGCGCCCTGGCGCGCGGCGAGGACGGACAACCGCTCTACAACGCGCCGGTGCTCTGGGGTATCGAGCTCTCGGATCAACTGGCCCGCACCCGGCTGATTGCGGAGGCCTGGGACGCGGCGGGTCTTTACCAGGTGGGAAGCTTTCCCGGCTACCGCTGGGCGGAATGGAACGGCAGATACCGGGATGTCATACGGCGTTTCCTGCGCGGAGACAAAGGTCTGATCGGGGAACTTGCGACCCGTTTGGGCGGAAGCAGCGACCTCTACAAACCCCAGGGCCGTCTGCCCATCAACAGCGTCAACTACGTTACCTGTCACGATGGCTTCACGTTGAACGATCTGGTCAGCTACAACGAAAAACACAATCAGGCCAATGGTGAGGACAACCTGGATGGAAGCAACGACAACCTGAGCTGCAATTATGGGGTCGAGGGGGAGACCGAGGATCCCGCGGTGCTGAGGTTGCGCAGAAGGCAGGCGAAAAACGCCATCGCCCTGCTGTTGTTGAGCCAGGGGGTGCCCATGCTGCTGGCTGGCGACGAGGTCCTGCGCACCCAGCGCGGCAACAACAACGGCTACTGTCAGGCCAACGAACTGAGCTGGTTCGATTGGACGCTGACCCGGCAGAACGCGGACATGCTGCGTTTCGTGCGCTGCATGATCGCGCTGCGCCGGCGCCACCCGATTCTCATGCGCCGGCGCTTTCTGACCGGCGAGCCCGTCGGGGAACGGGGGATACCCGACTTGTCCTGGCACGGCGCCAGGCTTGACGCACCCCCCTGGGATGACCCGGAGGCGCAGGTCCTCGCCTTCACCCTGGCGGCGACCGCAGAGGGAGAGGCGGACCTACACGTACTGCTCAATATGTCGGAGGCGTCCGTCGAGATGGAACTGCCCGATATCCCGGGGCGTACCTGGCAACGGGCGCTCGACACCTGGTTGCCGTCCCCAACGGATATCCTGCCGCCTGAGGACCAGACGCCATTTCGCGGCGGCAGTTATCCGGTGCAGGCCCGCACGGTGGTCGTCTTCGAAGGTCTAGGAGCCTGTCGGACTTAGGATGTCCTACTCGGCAACTGCTCCATGCGTTGCTCTACCTCCTGCATCCATGCAGTCGTGCGGAAAAGCGGATATCGGCCAGATTTTCCGATCGA
>JAUXGQ010000071.1 GCA_030621975.1 Gammaproteobacteria bacterium
ATGTCGGCACATCCCTGTGCCGCGTCGAAAATATCTTCAACCCGCGTCCAAAAGGCGCTTCGGTGCTACTCTGCCGTCTTCCTGTATCCGCCCTATACCAATGAATTCATCCCCGCTCGAATACAGACGCACCCAGCCCTGAGTCGGCGCCTTGGGTACCAGGACCGCCTGGCCCATACGCAGGTAATAGGCGGCGTCGCCGGACAGATGAATGTCGGGCCAGGCCTGAATCGCGCTGTCCACGGGCAAGAGTAAGCGGTCGAGCCCGGTCCGGCCTTCCGATTCGCTTATGCGCTTCAGGGTATCCATGTCTACCGCTTGTTCCATGCTGTAGGGCCCAACCCTGGTACGGCACAACGCCGCCACATGCCCACCGCAGCCGAGCGCCTTACCGATATCCTCGGCCAGGGTGCGCACGTAGGTGCCCTTGGAGCAGCGGACGTTCAACTCGAACTCCGGCAGATCACAGCCATCCAGGGTCAGCGAGTGGATTCTGACAATCCTTGGCTCGCGCTCGACCTCGATGCCCTTGCGAGCCAGCTTGTAAAGACGTTCGCCCTTGTGCTTGAGGGCGGAATACATTGGCGGCAACTGGCGAATCTCACCCCGGAACCGGGGCAGAATATCCCTTACCGCTTGTTCGGTGACCGCGTCCGCGGATTGGGTTTCCACTACCTCGCCTTCCCTGTCCCCCGTGGTCGTGGTCACCCCTAGACACACTTTGACCTGATATCGTTTGTCCGAATCCAGCAGAAACGGGGATACTTTGGTCGCCATACCGAAACAAACCGGCAGCAACCCGCTGGCAAGCGGATCCAGGCTTCCCGTGTGCCCCGCCTTGCAGGCACCAAAGATGGCCTTGACCTGCTGCAGCGCTTCGTTGGAGGTCAGACCAAGGGGTTTGTTCAGCAGTAGTATGCCATTGACCTTCCGACAATTCTTGCGACGCCCCATGCGGCTATATTTCTTCCACAATCAGTGAAACAATCCAGGAACCCGTGCGACAGGACCCATTCCCCAGGACGAAAAAAACATTCTCGCCGCCCAACGCCTTAGTGTTTCGTGGCATCCTTCCCCACCGCCTCCTCGATAAGCGAGGCCAGGCGCGTGCCTCTTTCGATCGACTCATCGAACACGAAATGCAACTCCGGCACGGTTCTCAGCTTAACGCGTCGTGCCAGCATACTGCGCAAGAAACCCGCCGCTCCATTGAGCCGTTTCACATTGCCTGCCTCATCCAGATCGCCGCCGATTACCGTAACATACACCTTCGCATGAGACAGATCGCGCGCGACCCTCACTTCCTGTACAGTGATCATTCCTAACCGGGGATCCTTGAGTTCCTCACAGATAAGCACTGCCAGTTCCCGTTGAATCTGCGAGGCAACGCGATTGGTTCTGCTGAACTCCCGAGTCATTTACCAGACAGACCTCTTATAATTCACGTGCCGTCTCGATGCGATCGAAAACCTCGATGTGATCTCCGACCTTGACATCGTTGTAATTCTTGACCCCGATGCCGCATTCCATGCCCGCTTTCACGTCCACGGCATCCTCCTTGAAGCGGCGTAGAGATTCCAGCACCCCTTCATAGATCACCACGTTGTCCCTCAGCACGCGAATCGGGCTGTTGCGTTTCACCGCGCCCTCTACCACCATACAACCGGCGATAGCACCCAGCCTCGAGGAGCGAAACACGTCACGCACTTCCGCCAGTCCAACGATTTCTTCTCTGATCTCAGGCGCCAGCAGCCCACTTACGGCCTTTTTGACGTCATCGATGACTTCGTAGATGACACCGTAATAGCGCAAATCGATGTCCTGTTCCTCGACCACCCGCCGCGCCGCCGCGTCCGCACGTACGTTAAAACCAATAATGATGGCCTCGGCAGTAAGCGCCAGATTGGCATCCGACTCATTGATACCACCAACAGCCGCTGCCACGACACGTACTTTGACGTCTTCCGTGGAAAGCTTGGTCAAGGCGTCACGCAACGCTTCCACACTGCCCTGAACATCGGCCTTGATGATCAGGTTCACATTCTGTATTTCGCCTTCGGACATACGTGAGAAAACTTCTTCGAGCTTGGCCGCCTTCTGCGCCGAAAGCTTGCTGTCACGCAGCCGCTCCTGACGCAGTAACGCGACCTCACGGGCACGCTTTTCGTCAGTCACTACGGTCATGTCGTCACCGGCGGAAGGAGCACCCGACAAGCCGAGAACTTCCACCGGTATAGACGGCCCCGCTTCGCTGACCTGCGTTCCTTTTTCGTCGAACATCGCGCGGACCCTTCCATACTCCGACCCACTCACTATCACGTCACCCCGTTTCAGGGTGCCTGCCTGGACGAGCACGGTAGCGACGGGGCCGCGTCCCTTGTCCAGGCTGGATTCGACCACGCCACCGCGGGCCGGTCCCTCTTTTACCGCGTTCAGCTCCAAGACCTCGGCCTGCAGCAGGATCGTATCTAATAATTTCTCGATCCCTTGTCCGGTTTTGGCGGATACCTCCACAAACATGGTATCGCCGCCCCACTGCTCGGGTATCACCTCCTGCTGTACCAGTTCCTGCATCACCTTGTCCGACTGCGCCTCGGGTTTATCGATCTTGTTGACCGCCACCACCAGAGGTACGTTTGCCGCCTTCGCATGCTGGATGGCTTCGATAGTTTGTGGTTTCACCCCGTCGTCCGCAGCTACAACCAGCACCACGAGGTCGGTGAGCTTCGCACCCCGCGCCCGCATTGCGGAAAACGCGGCGTGACCGGGTGTATCCAGAAAGGTAATCATGCCTCTGTTGGTCTTAACGTGATAAGCCCCGATATGCTGGGTGATGCCACCGGCTTCGCCTTCGGCCACCCGAGTGACGCGGATATGGTCTAACAGAGAGGTCTTGCCGTGATCCACATGCCCCATGATAGTGACCACGGGCGCCCGCGGCTTCTTCTCGCCCTCGATTTCTTCCATGCTCACCAAGTCCGTTTCCGCGTCTTCCTTCTCGAGGGCATAGGCCTGATGACCCAGCTCTTCCACCACAAGAAACGCCGTGTCGCGATCCAGGACTTGATTGATGGTTACCATGCTACCCATTTTCATCAATTCCTTGATGACTTCGGCAGCCTTGACCGACATCTTCTGGGCCAGTTCGCCAACAGTGATCGTCTCCGGTATTCCCACGCGATGGACGACGGGCTCCGTCGGTCTTACAAAGGCATGCTCCGATTGTACGGCCATGGGTGCCCGCCGTTTTGTAGGCTTTTTCTTGCGCTTGCCGCGTTTTTCTACAGCCACATGCAGTTCCTTGCGAGCGTAGCGCGTATCCACTGCACGCTCGGCGACGTGCTCCTTGTCCTTCTTGCGCACCGGCTTCTTTGCGGTCGACGGCGCTTCCGCGGTCAAAAGCGCTGCTTGCTCCTGTTCTGCCGCCAGACGCGCCTGTTCTTCCTGTTCCTTTTTGAGCCGCTCATCCTCCTCCGCCTTGCTTTTGGCTTCTTCGGCCATCCGGCGTGCTTCTTCTTCGTCCTGACGTTTGGCCTCTTCGGCCAGTCTACGGGCCTCCACCTCCTCCTCAACCAGTTGCTGCTGCTGTGCCTGCTCGGCGAGGGCCGTGCGGGCCGCTTCCGCTACGTCGAGCTTTTCCTGGTCGTCCGGCACCGCACTGCGCTTGATATAGGTGCGTTTGCGGCGCACCTCCACACTCACGGTTTTACCCCTCCCCGGCATAGGAGCACGGCTGGTAGGACGCCCTGAGCTTAGAGGTTGACGGAGTTCACTGACGGTTTTGCGCTTGAGCGTTATCTTGCGGGGTATCTCGGCCACGCTCTCGTCTTTTTTTCCGTGACTGCGGCGCAAGTAAGCAAGCAGCTGTTTCTTTTCCGCGTCACTGATGCTGGCGTCCGCCGCATCGATGCTGATACCTGCCTCACCCAGTTGCGAGAGCAGACGCTCCGCAGGAATCCCTACGACTTCGGCGAGTTGCTTTACCGTCATTTCACTCATAAGTTGGCCTTCTGGTGGTACTAACTCTGCTGCTCTTCTGCAAACCAGGGCGCCCGTGCAGTCATGATCAATTTACCTGCACGTTCCTCATCCATGCCGTCGATCTCCATCAACTCGTCGACCGACTGTTCCGCAAGATTCTCCATGGTAACAACACCACGTTTCGCCAGTATGTAGGCAAGATGCTCGTCCATCCCCTCCATCTGAAGAAGGTCTTCCGCCGGTACGACGTCACCGAGTTCTTCTTCGCTGGCAATGGCGCGCGTGAGGAGCACGTCTTTGGCGCGATTACGCAACTCCTCCACCATCTCCTCGTCGAATTCCTCGATAGCCAGCATCTCTGACAGCGGCACGTAGGCCACTTCGTCAATGGAGGAGAAACCTTCCTGGACCAGGATACCGGCGATCTCCTCGTCCACATCCAGTTTCTCTTTGAAATATTTCATCAGATTGTGCGACTCCGCATCGCTCTTCTCCAGCGCCAGGGCCTGATCCATGACATTCAGCTCCCAGCCTGTCAACTGACTCGCCAGACGAATATTCTGGCCGCCGCGACCAATCGCCTGTGAGAGATTCTCCTCGGTGACCGCAACATCCATCGCATGAGCATCCTCATCCACCACAATCGACACCACCTCCGCCGGCGACATGGCGTTGATGACGAACTGGGCAGGATTCTCGTTCCAGAGAATGATATCCACCCGCTCACCGCCAAGCTCGTTGGATACCGCCTGAACCCGGGATCCGCGCATGCCCACACAGGCCCCGACCGGGTCTATCCTGGTGTCCTTGGTACGCACCGCAATCTTGGCCCGCAAGCCGGGATCCCGGGCCGCGCCGGTAATCTCGATCAGTCCTTCACCCACTTCCGGCACTTCGAGCTTGAACAGTTCGATCAGAAGTTCCGGGGCAGTGCGGCTGATGAACAACTGGGGCCCACGAACTTCGGATCGCACTTCGTAGAGATACCCCCGCAACCGGTCACCAACGCGTACGGACTCCCGGGGAATCAGGTCACCCTTGCCAATAAACGCCTCGGCATTCCCCCCCAGATCGAGATAGATATTGCCCCGTTCCACGCGCTTGACGACGCCGGTTACCAGTTCGCCGATCCGATCCTGATACGCTTCGACCACTTTCTTGCGTTCCGCTTCGCGCACCTTCTGCACGATGACCTGCTTGGCGGTCTGGGCTGCGATACGGCCAAAGGTTATGGACTCGATGGGCGCTTCGATGTACTCGTCGGGTTGAATCTCCGGATGGGTCTTGCGCGCCTCTTCCAGCAGAATCTCGCTTTCGAGGGATTCAAGCGTCTGTTCTTCGTTTTCCTCCACGGCCCGCCAGCGGCGGAAGGTCGAATAGGCACCGGAGACCCGGTCGATGGAAACCCGGATGTCGATTTCACCGCCGTGTTTCTTTCGCGTAGCCGACGCCAATGCCGCTTCGATGGCTTCGAAAATCACCTCTTTCTCGACGCCCTTCTCATTGGAAACGACATCGACAACCAGTAGAATCTCTTTGTTCATTTCTGATTTTCCCAGTCAGAACTCAGGCACCAGACGGGCCACATCTATCTTATCCAACGGCAAGCTGTAACGTTCACTACCTTCCGCCACCAGGACGTTGTCATTCTCCAGGCCGTCCAGAATGCCTGTGATCCGACGCCTGCCCGCCACTTTGCTGCGCAGCTCGAGACGTACCCTATGGCCCTTATATCTCAAAAAATGTTCTTTATTAAACAATGGCCTGTCGAGTCCTGGCGAGGAAACCTCCAAATTGTAGTTGCCCTTGATCGGATCTTCCACGTCGAGTATACCGCTGACCCGATGGCTGACTTCACCGCAATCGTCCAGGTTAATCCCCTCCGGTCGATCGATATATACCCTGAGCAGGCTTGCCCCCTTCTGCCGCTGCAAGAGCTCCACCCCTACCAGTTCGTATTCCAGGGATTCGACCACTTGCCTGATCAAATCGGTCAAGCCTTCCGGCGCAGAATGCATCGCAATTCACCGCAAACAAAAAATGGGCCAGAGGCCCACTTCCAAATCTTTGAACAATCGGCTACGACGGTCGCATCGAATTATACCGCCGAACGCCTCCTTGGCCCAAGACCAAAGTCGGTCCATGCCAATAAAAAAACCCCGGATCCGGGGCTTTTTTATTGGTAGCGGGGGCAGGATTTGAACCTACGACCTTCGGGTTATGAGCCCGACGAGCTGCCAGACTGCTCCACCCCGCATCAGGAAGCGCAGATACTACAATTATTTAACAGGTCTGACAACCCTTTTCCTAGCCGATGGCCGCACTGCACACCGACAGCAGGCCTGCGGGAAACAGCCCGAATGCCAGCATGGCAAGACCGTTGAGGGTCAGCACGACCTGGGTGTCCAGCCCCCCGGTCACCGGCTGGGTGTCCACGGGTTTATCGAAATACATCAACTTGATGATGCGCAGATAATAATAGGCACCGATAAAGGAAAAGAACACGCCGACCGCGGCGAGCCAGACCATGTCGATGCCAACAACGGCTTGCAATACCACCAGCTTGGCGAAAAAGCCCACCATCGGCGGGACTCCCGCCATGGAAAACATGACCAGCAGCATCATGGCCGCGAACCAGGGACTGCGTTCGTGCAGGCCCTTGTAATCGTCCAGGTCCTCCGCTTCGAAACCCTCCCGGCTCAACAGCAGTACGGTGCCGAATGCCCCGGCCGCCATGACCGCGTAAACAATAGTGTAGAACATGGCGGCGGTGTAGCCCTCGTTGGTTCCAGCCAGCAGTCCCAGCAGGATGAATCCGACGTGCGAGATCGTGGAGTAGGCGAGCATCCGTTTGATGTTGGTCTGGGCAATGGCGATCACATTGCCCGTGGCCATGGACAGTACCGCCAGGATCACGAGCATACCCTGCCAGTCGGCCTGCAGACTACCCAACCCATACGCCAATATGCGCAGGGCCATGGCAAACGCGGCAATCTTCGGAGCAGTGCCGATAAACAAGGTCACCGCTGTGGGAGCCCCGTGGTATACATCCGGCACCCACATGTGAAAGGGTACGGCGCCCAACTTGAATGCCAGCCCAATGACCAGGAAGACGAGGCCGAATATCAGGATCTGGTTTTCCATGCCTGTTGTGGATAAGGCCATTGCGACGGCCTGGAACTCGATGGAACCGGTCGCGCCGTAAATCATGGATACGCCATAGAGCAGCATGCCCGAGGCCATGGACCCCAGTACGAAATACTTCATGGCCGCCTCGG
>JAUXGQ010000208.1 GCA_030621975.1 Gammaproteobacteria bacterium
CCCGGGCCACACCCAGGTGTTGTCCATCGCCATCTACGATCACGTGGAGGCCCTGGAGTACACTCATGCTCACCTGCTGTCCGGCGCTCTGCTCGCCCTCTCCTTCGTGTTGCTGGTGGCGGTCTATGCCCTGAACCGCCGCTTCAGGATGGTGCAGCCATGACCATCGAGACGCGATTCCACATCGAGCGAGGCGGCTTTGTACTCGACGTGGACCTGACCTTCCCGGCCCGAGGGATCACCGCCCTCTTTGGCCCCTCGGGATGCGGCAAGACCACGCTGCTGCGCGCCATCGCGGGCCTTGAGCGGGATCCGAGCGGGTTTTGTCGGGTGGGTGACGTTCTGTGGCAGACCGGCGGCCGGTTCTTAGCACCCCATCGTCGACCCCTCGGCTTTGTGTTTCAGGAGGCGAGCCTGTTTCCGCATCTGACCGTGCGGCGAAATCTGGAATACGGCCTCAAACGCGTGCCCAAGCATCAACGCCGGGTGACCCTGAGCGAGGCGGCGGAACTCCTGGGCGTAGCAGACCTGCTGAAGCGCCGGCCGCAAGGACTGTCCGGGGGTGAGCGCCAGCGCGTTGCCATCGCCCGGGCCCTGCTCGCCAGTCCGCGTCTGTTGCTCATGGACGAACCGCTGGCCGCGCTGGACCGGGCGAGCAAGCGGGAGATCCTGCCCTATCTGGAGCGGCTGCACGACGAGCTGGCCATGCCCGTGCTATACGTCAGTCACGCGTCCGACGAGGTCGCGAGGCTGGCCGACCACCTGGTTTTACTCGATGCCGGCCAGGTGCGCGCGAGCGGTCCTATCGCGGAGTTGCTCACCCGCCTCGACTTCGCGCGGGAACAGGGCGCCGAGGCCGAAGCCATCATCGAGGCGAGGGTCGCCGGCCACGACGAGCACTTTCACCTCAGCTACCTGGAATTCACCGGCGGCCGCTTCAGCGTCGCCCGACATGCGCTGGCGATCGGCCACAACACGCGACTGCGCGTGCTCGCGCGGGACGTGAGCATCACCTTGCAACCCCAGACCGGCACGAGCATTCTCAATATCTTCCCTGCCGTCATCGACGAACTCGCGGAGACAGGTCCGGCGCAGATGCTGGTACGGCTTGACATCGCGGGCGTACCCCTGCTCGCCCGCATCACCCGCAAATCGGCGAATGTGCTTGCGCTCACACCCGGCAAACAGGTCTATGCCCAGATCAAAGCCGTGGCGCTGCTGGAGTGATGCAACGCAGCCCGGACTTCTCCCCCCTGCCCTGCGGGCCAAAAATAACCTGTGGCTTTTTGCCGGGCTTTCGTGTACCGTGTCGCGGCTTGCAGCTCTAGTCGAGTAGTTGGTTCGGTATTTCCTTCAGTTTTTTCTGCAGTTACCCCCGCAATCTTACTCCTGGAAACCAACTGCAAGTTTGCAATTTTATCCAATACAGAGGTACTACCGTGATTACAGGAACAGTGAAGTGGTTTGACGACGCCAAAGGTTATGGCTTTATCGCCCGGCAGGATGGCGGCAAGGATGTTTTTGTCCACCACAGCGCCATCGTCGGCGCTAGTTTCAAGACCCTTGCCGAGGGTCAGCAGGTTACGTTCGAGGTGCAAGAAGGTCAGAAAGGCCCGGCCGCCAACAACGTTCAACCCAACTGACCATCGAGTCGCTACGCACAGCGCCCAAAGCCGAACCCCGCTTGTTGGCGGGGTTCGCTTTTTCCTTCTACAACCATAGGCTCTAACTGCTTCCATTGGGCGATTTTCATGGTTTAACATAGCGTCATCGACAGCAGCGTTTTGCCGTTCCGACTTGCTGCCACACCCCAAAGATCATGAAAGTCCTTCTATACCGCGGCCTCGATCCCACCACTATCCCCGGCTACGAGAAGCTGGCCGCTTACCTTGCCGCCGATGATTTCCGCTCCGCCGATGTCAAGAAGGTCGGCGATAACCTCTACCGGGCACGGTTGGACCACAGCAATCGTTTGCTGTTCGCTCTCTATCGCCACAAGGGCGAGCGCTGTGTGCTGGCTCTGGAGCACATCCACCGGCATGCCTACGAGAAGTCGCGATTCCTCGCGCGCGGCGTGAGCATCGACGAGGACCGAATACCCTCGGTGGACGCCGGGGCGGCGGAGGAAGCCCCGGAACTGCCGTATCTCAACCCGCGACGGCCTCGCTTTCATCTTCTGGACAAGGTTTTGTCCTTTGACGATGACCAGGAGGCGGTCTATCGCCAGTCGCCGCCGCTTGTGATCATAGGCTCCGCGGGCAGCGGCAAGACGGCACTGACGCTGGAGAAGATGAAGGATGCCCCCGGCGACATCCTCTACGTCACCCGCTCGCCCTTCCTGGTCCAGAACGCCCGCGACCTCTACTACGCCCATGGCTATGACAACGACGAGCAGAACGTGGATTTCCTGTCGTTTCGGGAATACCTGGAGAGCATCCGGGTCCCGGACGGCAAGGAGATCACACCCCGGGTCTTCGCCGGCTGGGCGGCCCGCCAGCGGCTGCCTGGAGAACTCAAGGACAGTCACCGTCTGTTCGAGGAGATTCAGGGTGCGATCACCGGAACCGAGGCGGAGAGCGCCTATCTGAGCCGCGACGCGTACCTGGCCCTGGGCGTGCGGCAGTCGATTTACGGCCCGCAGACCCGCGGGGCGGTCTACGACCTGTTCGCGAAGTACCTGCGTTTCCTCGGCGAGCAGGGATGGTTCGATTCCAACATCATCAGCCACGCCTGGTTGGACCGGGTAGAGTCCCGTTATGATTTCGTGGTCGTCGACGAGGTCCAGGACCTGACCAGGATCCAGCTGCTGCTGATCCTGCGGGCGCTTCGGGATCCGCGCGGATTTCTGCTGTGCGGCGACTCCAACCAGATCGTTCACCCCAATTTCTTCTCCTGGGCCAAGGTCAAGACCCTGTTCTGGCGCCAACAGGGCGAAGGCGCGCCGACGGATCTGATTCGCATCCTGAATGCCAACTTCCGCAACTCGCCCCAGGTCACCGAGGTCGCCAATCGGCTGTTGCACATCAAGCACGCCCGCTTCGGCTCCGTGGACCGCGAGAGCAACTACCTGGTTCGAAGCTGCGGCCCCACCCTTGGGCGGGTCGGTTTATTGAAGGACACCGATGGGGTCAAGCGCGATCTGGACGGGCGCACCGCGGCGTCGGCGCGCTTCGCCATCCTGGTCCTGCACCCGGAGCAAAAGACCGAGGTGCGCCAGTTCTTTCGCACGCCCCTGGTGTTCTCGATCCACGAGGCCAAGGGGCTGGAGTACGAGAACGTATTGCTCTACGGCTTCGTCTCCTGCGAGGAGAAGCGTTTCCGTGATATTGCCGGGGACCTGAACGACCAGGACCTGGAGGGCGAGCTGCGTTACGCCCGCGCTCGCGACAAGAGCGACAAATCGCTGGAGATCTACAAATTCTACATCAACGCCCTGTACGTAGCCGTGACACGGGCGGTGAAGAACCTCTATCTGATCGAGCCGCGCCCCAAACAGCATCTGCTCGCGCTGCTCGGACTGACCGAGGTCCACGAAGGCGTCGAGGACATCGAGGCGCAGCGCTCCAGTCTCGACGAGTGGCGCCGCGAGGCCCATCGCCTGGAAGTCCAGGGCAAGGACGAGCAGGCGGCCGATATCCGCACCCAGATCCTGAAACAGCGCGAGGTGCCCTGGACCGTGCTGCGCGCTGAGGCCCTGGCTGAGCTGGAACGTAAGGCACTGGAGCATGACGAAAAGCGGGCCCGTATCGCACTGATGGAGTACGCCCTGGTCTACAACGACCAGCGCTGGTTGAACGCCCTGGTCGAAGCCGGCTTCAAGACGGCGAAGCAACCGAAGAAGGCCATCCCTGTGCTGGAGAAAAAGCACTTTATGCTCTATGGGCTCAAACATCCGGGCGGCGTGCTGCGGGAGGTGGACAAGTACGGGGTTGACTTTCGCAACGTCTTCTGCCAGACCCCCCTGATGATCGCGAGCCGTATGGGCAATGCCGGGCTCGTGGAGACCCTGTTGGATCGGGACGCGGATACTGGTCTGGTGGACGGCAATGGACTGAACGCCTTTCAGATTGCGTTGGAACGTTCGTGTGTGGACGAGCGATTCGCCCGCGTCAAGCTGCCCGGGGTCTTCGAGCGACTGGCGCCGGCGAGCCTGGACGTCCAAATAGACGGACGGCTGGTAAAGCTGGATCGGCGCTTGATGGAGTACCTGATGTTCTGTATCGCGATGGCGCTGTTCTACCAGCGCCTCGGTGAAAACTGGGTATTACGCCAGCGTTTGCTCTCCGCTGTCGACTTCGCGGACGTCCTCGATCACTTCCCTGAAGCTGTGGTTCCAACGCGGCGCAAGAAGCGTGCTTACATCTCTTCGATCCTGTCGAAAAACGAGGTGTCGCGGCAAGGCCCTTACAACCGCAAACTGTTCCTGCGCGTGCGCCACGGCCAGTACCTGATCAACCCCCGGCTGGCCCTGCGCGTCGAAGACGACTGGCGTCCGATCTACGAGCTGCTGTCGCCGGACCGCCTGGCCGGGCAGCTGCGGGATCCGGTGCACTGGGCGGGCCAGGTCTGGGACCTGAACGCCAGCATGCAGCGCTCCATCGAAGCACTGCGCACCCTGATCAGGGATCTGAACGACGGCGGGGAGGGCCCTCCAGATCCGTTCTAAGGCGTTGTGGAGGAGCGAGACCCAAGAAGCTGCCTCTCGCGGAAAAGAACCTGCCCTTGAGGAGGCGGACATAGAACGGGACACCGGACTGGCGAAGTCTGCTGTCGAACCGAAGTCGGAAACGCCAAAACCTGAAAAGAGGCCCAAGCCACCGGCTCCGGAGCAGCTTGGCTTTGAGTTCGACGATTGAGGATAAATAGTGGATGCGCTGTGCTTATCCACCAGAGATACAAGGCATCC
>JAUXGQ010000165.1 GCA_030621975.1 Gammaproteobacteria bacterium
CTGCGGGCCTATGGCATCCCGGTGATCCCCTCGCGCAAGGTGGCGACTCCCGAGGAGGCCATCGTGTTCGCCCAGGAACATGAGTGCGCGGTGGCGCTCAAGGTCGACTCCGACGCGATCCAGCACAAGACCGACGTGGGCGGGGTGGTGCTCGACCTGCGGCGTGCGGACGAGATCGGGGAAGCCTTCGAGACCATCGACGGGGCGCTGGGGCCCGACCCGCCGCCCCATGGCTACCGCGATCCAGCGGCCGCGGCGCAGCCGGGGCAGATTCTGGAACACCGTGGGCCGACCCTGTGGGTCGAAACGAGTCACCAGCTCACCCTCGGGTTTGTTGTAGACGATTACTTTTCGGGGAGCCGGAGCGAGTCGACCGCGCTGTATAACCCGTCCCCCTATCTGGATACGGTCGGAGGGCGCCACGCGGTCGCCCAGCACCGCGATGCGCCCGTTGACCCTTATCCTCCCGGCCGCGATCCAGGTTTCGATTTCACGCCTCGACGCCAAACCGGCATTGGCGAGCACCTTTTGCAGGCGTACCCCGTCAGTCATTGACGGCACCGTCGTCGGGGCGGGACAAGGGGATGATCTCAGCGCTCTTCTGAGGCTCGGGAGCCTGATGCTCCTGTTCCGCGAGGGGCGCTACGGCATCCGCAGGCTGGACCGATTCGCCGCGATTCTCCGTTCCCTTGCCGGGCTCGGCGAGATCCAGTTCCCGATTGATCACGTCGAGATCGCGAATCTCGGCCAGCGTCGGCAGATCATCCAGGCTGCTGAGATTGAAATGGTCGAGAAACCCACGGGTGGTGGCGTACAGGGAAGGTCTGCCGGGGACGTCACGGTGTCCCACCACTCGAATCCACTCGCGCTCGCTCAGGGTCCTGATGATATTGGTGCTGACGCTGACGCCGCGAATATCCTCGATCTCGCCACGAGTAATGGGCTGGCGATAGGCGATCAGGGCCAGGGTCTCCATCAGTGCCCGCGAGTAGCGGCCCGGCCGCTCCTCCCAAAGGCGCGATACCCAGGGGGCGTACTGGGCTCGCACCTGGACCCGGAAACCGCTGCTGACCTCGCGAATCTCGAATCCCCGCCCCGCATAGTCCGCGCCGAGCTCATCCAGCGCGGCAGACAACTCCTTGCGCTCGGGTCGAGCGTTCTCCTCGAACAGCTCCTGCAGCCGATCGAGGCTCAGGGGCCTGCCGGCGGCCAGCAATGCTGCTTCAACGATCTGTTTAAGGTATTGGATTTCCATTATTCATCCACGATCGCAGTGGTCCTCGCCTTGACGTGAATCACACCGAAGGGTTCGGCCTGCACCAGCTCCAACAGCGACTCCTTGAGCAGTTCCAGCACCGCCAGAAAGGTGACCACCACGCCCAGACGCCCCTCATCGAAACTGAACAGACTGGTGAACTCCACGAACTGGTCCTCCTCGACCTCGTCCAGTATCCGGGACATGCGTTCGCGCACCGACAGCGCTTCCCTTTCCACATGGAGGTGCGTGAGCATGTCGACCCGGCGCAGTACATCCTTGAAGGCCAGCAGAATCTCCTGCAGGGAAACCTCGGGGGGGGCCTGCTCGATGTGTTTGTCCGGAACCGCCCCCTGGGTCTGAAAGACATCTCGGTTGAGCTGGGGCAGGGCGTCGATGTCATCCGCCGCCTGTTTGTAGCGTTCGTACTCCTGCAGACGCCGCACCAGCTCCGCGCGGGGATCTTCTTCGTCCTCCTCGTCCTCGTGTATCCGGGGCAGCAGCATGCGTGATTTGATCTCGGCCAGCATGGCCGCCATCACCAGATACTCCGCCGCCAGCTCCAGGCGCAGATCCTTCATCATGTCCACGTACTTCATGTACTGGGCGGTGATCTCGGCGACGGGTATGTCCAGAATATCCAGATTCTGGCGCTTGATCAGATACAGGAGCAGATCCAAGGGCCCCTCGAAGGCGTCGAGAAAGACCTCCAGCGCATCCGGGGGAATGTACAGATCCTTGGGCAGGGTAACCATCGGCTCGCCCTGCACCACCGCAAATGGCATTTCCACCTGTTCGGGGTGCTTCGCCGTTTCGCCGTCTCGGACTGACATTACTCGTAGTTCAGGTACATGGCTTCGCGAACCTCTTTCATGGTCTCCCGCGCCACCGCACCGGCCGTCTCACAACCCTCGGCAATGATCCGGCGCACGAGATCGGGCTGTTCCTCGAACTCCCTCGCCCGCGCCTGGATGGGGCCGACTTCCCGCAGCACGGCATCGATGACCGGCTGCTTGCAGTCTATGCAACCGATACCGGCGGAACGACAGCCTTCCTGTACCCACTGTTTGACCGCTTCGTTGGAGTAGACCTCATGGAACTGCCAGACCGGACATCTGTCCGGATCCCCCGGGTCGGTGCGCCGTACGCGGTTGGTGTCGGTGGGCATGGTACGCAGGGATTTGGCGATATGCTCGGGGTCATCTCGCAATGCGATGGTGTTTTTATAGGATTTGGACATCTTCTGTCCATCCAGGCCCGGCATCTTTGATGCTTTGGTCAATAACGGCTGGGGTTCCGGCAGGATAATACGGCCGGATCCCTCCAGATAACCCCGCAGGCGCTCCCTGTCCTCCGCGCCTATATTCTGCTGGGACTCGAGCAGGGCGCGTGCTGCCCCGAGGGACTCCTGGTCTCCCTGTTCCTGGTAACCTCTTTGCAGGTTCCTGAACGTCTTTGCGTTTTTCTTGCCCATCTTCTTGACGGCCTGTTGGGCCTTTTCCTCGAAGTCGGGCTCGCGGCCGTAGATATGATTGAAGCGCCTTGCCACCTCCCGTGTGAGCTCCACATGCGCGACCTGGTCCTCGCCCACCGGCACCTGGCTGGCGCGATAGACCAGGATGTCTGCGCTCTGCAGCAGGGGATAGCCGAGAAAACCGTAGGTCGCCAGATCCTTTTCCTTGAGCTTCTCCTGCTGGTCCTTGTAGCTGGGCACCCGCTCCAACCAGCCCAGCGGGGTGATCATGGACAGCAGCAGGTGCAGTTCCGCATGTTCCGGCACCCGGGATTGCACAAACAGCGTTGCCCGTTCAGGATCTATGCCGGCCGCCAGCCAGTCCACCACCATATCCCAGACGGCTGCCGGGACTATGGACGGATCGTCGTAATGGGTAGTCAGGGCATGCCAATCCGCCACGAAAAAGAAACATTCGTATTCGTGCTGTAACTCGATCCAGTTTTTCAGCACCCCGTGATAATGCCCCAGGTGCAGGCGGCCGGTGGGCCGCATGCCCGACAGCACCCGTGAATGCCGTACAGAGACCTTTTTCAATTCCATGCCCTCAATTCAATCACAGGCTCTCCAGGATTCTCTTGACGATCTCCGAAGCCGGCAGTATCTCGATGACCCCGACGACCAACGGCCACAGGATCTTCCCCAGCAGCCCGGTCGCCAACAGCCCGATAACGATAAACAACCCGTAGGGTTCCAGGCGCGAAAACCTCCATGCCATCCTCGGTGGCAACAGGCCGGCCAGCACCCGTCCCCCGTCCAGAGGCAGGATCGGCAACAGGTTGAGGGTCATCAATATACTATTGATCAGCACCCCGGCACTACCCATGTAGATCAGGGGCATGGCCAACCACTCGAAAACATCGAACAGGGCCACACCCAGTTTGACGGCGAGGGCCCAGAACACCGCCATGATCAGATTCGCCCCCGGTCCCGCCAGCGCCACCAGCACCATATCCCGACGCGGGTGATGCAGATTTCTCCAATTGACCGGAACCGGTTTGGCCCAGCCGAACAGAAAACTACTCAACAGGAAGGTGACCGCCGGCACCAGGATGGTCCCGATCGGATCGATGTGCTTGAGGGGATTGAGGGTCACCCGACCCAGGAGCATGGCCGTGGAATCCCCGAATCTGCGGGCCATCCAGCCATGGGCCGCCTCGTGCACGGTGATGGCGAACAATACGGGCAGGGCCAGCACGGCCAGCGTTTGAATGCTGTTAAGGCTCTGCATACCTATTCTTTCCCTTCGAATAAAGAGACATCCCCCTTGCCAACGCGCACGATGGTGGGAACATCGTCCACCATATCCACGACCGTCGTTGCCTCCAAACCGCAATAACCGCCATCGATCACCAGGTCTACGGCATGATCCAGGATGCGGCGGATCTCCTGGGGGTCGGTCAAGGGGAGCGCGTCGCCGGGCAATATCAGGGTACTGCTCATTATCGGCTCACCCAGTTCGCCGAGCAGCGCCTGGGCGATCTTATTGCCCGGGACGCGGATCCCGATCGTCTTGCGCCGCGGATGCTGCAAACGCCTTGGCACCTGTTTGGTCGCCTTGTGAATAAACGTAAAAGGGCCGGGTGTCAAGTTCCTCAGCAGGCGGTAGCTCTGATTCCCAATCTTGGCGTAGCTGGCGATCTCGGAAAGATCCCGGCAGACCAGGGTTAGATTGTGCCTGTCATCGAGTTGGCGTATACGCCTTAACCGTTGCATGGCCGCCTTGTCGCCGATACAGCAGCCAATGGCGTAACTCGAATCGGTTGGATAGACCAGTACCCCGCCTTCGCGCACGATCTCGGCCGCCCGCCGGATCAGGCGCATCTGCGGGTTATCCGGATGAATCTTGAAAAACTGGGCCATGAAGCGCTGGTCAGACGGAGGCTTTGTTGTGGCGCTCGGCCCAGTCTCGCCAGATGGGTTCGCAGCCATCCGGCAGCGCCGGCAGGCGGCCCAGGTCGATCCAGGGGTTCTCCGGACCATGATAGTCCGATCCCACCGAACCCCGGAGCCCGAAATCCCTCGCGTGCCGCGCCATGACAAAATAGTCGTCGCGACTGTGACTCCCGGAAATCACCTCGATCCCCGCCCCCCCGCATGCGGCAAACTCCTGTAACAGCCGACGCAGTTTGCTGCGCGTAAGCGGATACCTGGCCGGATGTGCGATCACCGCCAGGCCGCCGGCGCCCCGAATCCAGGCAACCGCCTGTTCGAGCTTGGCCCAATCTCCCGGCACGTACCCCGGTTTACCGTTTACCAGGAAGCGGGAAAATACCCTGCGCACGTCGGGTGCATGGCCCTTTGCCACCAGGTAGCGGGCAAAATGGGTGCGACTGATCAGGAGGCCCTTCGCAAGCGCCGTCGCCCCCTCGAACCCCCCGGCGATACCCGCCCGCGCCAGACGTTTCCCGATTTCCTCGGCGCCCCAGTCCCGAAAGGCGCGAAGCTCCACAAGACCTTCCAGCAATCCAGGATGATCCGGATCCATGCCCAACCCCAGAACGTGTACGGTAAGCTTCTGCCACGTGACCGATATCTCGACGCCTGAAATCAGTTCCAAGGCGATATCTGCCGCCGCTGCCCGTGCCTCGGCGATGCCCCCTGTGGTATCGTGATCCGTCAGAGCCAACACATCCACGCCTGCCGCAGCGGCCCGCTGAACCAGTTCAGCGGGGCTGAGC
>JAUXGQ010000322.1 GCA_030621975.1 Gammaproteobacteria bacterium
CCCATTAATACGGCGACAAAAGGTGTGTTCATTGCAGAATATCTGGCATCGGTAAAAAAGCGGCGACGATACCGCAATTTTTGCGGTCTGGCCAGCCCTGGGACGCGGAAAAAGATGCTGGGGTTCTTTTCTCACCTCAATCTACGATTCTGGTATTCACCACAGAGTGCACAGAGAATTAGATTCGGTTTTGCTTAATTCCATCCACCGGACGTCGAACATTGAAATTAATCAACAATCCCACTTCTACCTTTGCCAACTTCGCATATAGGTCAGTATCTGTGCTTCGTGGACACTGGTCTATTATCCTACACTTTTCTATTCTACGATGACCTCGTCATCAACCAACAGATCGATTCTGTAGCTTCCGTGGCCCAAACACCAAAAACAATTCCGTGTCCTTGCGTGGTTTCCGTGGCCAAAAAAACGAGCATATCGCGTTCTTTTTGACCTGTTTTAATCTAAAACGGGCCGAGTGATAGAATGCCGCAGATCGCTGCGGTCATGAAGCAACAATAGTGACCCAGTGGTTTCACAACGGGAGAGATCAGTATGAAGTATGTTTATGTGGCGCTAATCGCCTCGGCGATCGGTCTGTGGGGGTGCGAACAGGCAGCGCAGAAAGCGGAGGAAGCCAAGTCCACCGCCCTGGAGAAATCACAGGAGCTTTACGACGCGACCAAGGAAAAATCCAAGGAACTCTACGAGGCGACGAAACGAAAATCACAGGAGATTTATACCGCCAGTAAAGAAAAGGCCGCCGAATACTCGGATGCCGCGGTCGACAAGTCAAAAGAGCTGTACGGCGAGGCGCGAGACAAAACCCAGGAACTCTACGAGACCGCCAAGGATAAGAGCGAAGAGCTTTACGAGGAGGCCACGGAAGATGATGCGGACCAACAACCCGCGCCTGAATCCATCCGTATCTGAGGCAGTCGACTGCCGTTGTTAGCTGTAAGTCTTGTAAGAATGACAAAGAATTTAACGCTGTTAACCACCAGCATCAAACATCAAATGTAGGCTGGGGCTTGCCCCAGCTTTGATGCATACTGGCTCGCGAAACAAAGAGCTGGGGCAAGCCCCAGCCTACCTCGACAGTTCCGGCTATGCTGGGTTAGGTTCAACCCCTTCGGCATCCTGCTGGTAAACGGCGGCGGCGCCTTGCAGCAACTGGTGCACCTCGCTGCGCAGAGCCTCAGGGGCAATGACTTCCACATCCGGGCCATACTTCAAGATATCCATGATCAGTTCCCGGGCGTCGTGGTAGGGCACCCTGAGCTCGTAGGAGCCGTCTTCGAGAAACCGCCCTTGCTGGTCTGAATGCCACTGCTCTTTCGCCACCCAGCGGGCACGGCGGGCATTGAAGCGCAACACGGCCGTGCGGTCGGCCTGGCCGGCAAAGATGCCATAGGCACTCCCGAAATGGGCCTGCAGTCGGTCATCGGGTACGTCTCGGGCTTCCTGATCCAGGAGGTGTGCGTGCCGGATGGCATCCAGGGCAAAGGTGCGCAGGCCCTTGCGCAGATGGCACCAGGCATCGAGGTACCAGTTGTCCCGATAGTGAACCAGACGCTGGGGCGATATCCGGCGTTCCGTGGTCCGGTCCTGTTCCCGATTGTAGTAATCGACCATCAGACAGCGGCGCTGGGATACCGCACCCGCAACCGTTTTAAACCATTCACCCGCCGGGCGGGCCGCCATTTGCAGGATGCGGATGCGCCGTGCAACCTCGCTGCCACCGGCATGCTGGATCTTCAGGATTTCGTCGATGCGTTTGCGCAGGGGCTGCAAATGCCTGTCCAGCAACCCCGGCTGGGTATTGGCGAGCAGCTGTTGAGCGCTGAGCAAGGCATACAGCTCAGATGCATTGAACCACAACCCGGGCAGTTCGAAGAGCTGTTGCTCGCTGTGATCGTAGTAATAGCCGTTGCGTTTGCGGTCGTATTTGATGGGGGCGCCCAGGAAATCCCGCAGGTCCTCAATGATGCGTTTGACGGTCGCCCGGGAGCACTCCAGTTCCTGTTCCAGTCGCCGGCGGGTAACCGGCAACCTGGCAGCCTGCAGGATATTATTTAGCTGAAAAACGCGATCGAAGCGATCCATCGATGCTCTGCCGCTCCCGTTTCGGGGCGTCGATCGTCCACAGGCGTTCCAGTTGGTAGAAATCCCGTACCTTGGGTAACATGATGTGCGCGACCACAACGTTCAAATCGACCAGCACCCATTCACCGTCTTCAGCTCCCTCGATACCCAACGGGGCTTCACCGGCCTCCTTGGCCTGAAATGCGACCGTTTCGGCCATCGCCTTGACATGGCGGTCGGAGTTGCCGCTGGCTATGACCATGATGTCGGTGATACTGGTTTTCCCGCGCACGTCGATGTCCACGATATCCTTCGCTTTCATGTCGTCGAGTACCCGAACCACCAGATCTCGCAGTTTTTCTACTTGCATGTAAAATCCCGATTCCTGTAATTACCGCTCATTCTCTGTTGAAACCCTCCCTCGTTGACTGTCCCGTCTCTGAAAAACCCAGGGACGGGTTGTGCAGAGGTTCTTCAATTATACAGCCCTTGCTGTTGCATGTAGGTCAACACCGGATCCGGCAACAGAAAACGGGGGCTCTCGCCGCTCGCGAGCATGGCGCGGATGGCGGTGGCGGAGATCTCGAGCTGGGTGACGGGGTGAAAGAGTATGGCCCCCGCCGCCTTGTTTCTGAGCCGACTGGGGTCCCGGGTCTGATGCTGCCTCAGCAGGGTCTGTAAGGATGGCACCCCGGACACTCTCTCTCCGGGCCGATGCATGACGATCATGTGCGCAAGTCTCAGCACCTCATCGGGTTCGTGCCAGTCCGGAAACCCCAACAGGGCATCGCTTCCCAGGAGAATACAGAAGTGAACCTCGTCCCGCATCTCCGCCCGCAGCGAACGGAGCGTATCCAGGGTGTAAGAGAGGCCTTCACGCCGCAGTTCCCGGTCGTCCACCACGAAACCCGCCTGATCCGCCACCGCCAGGCGCACCATGTGCAGGCGCTGCTCGGCGTCGACCCTGGGTCGCCCGCGATGGGGTGGATCGCGCAACGGGATCAGGCGGATCTCATCCAACCCCAGACCCTGCCAGACCTCCAGGGCCGGCCGCAGGTGCCCGTAATGAATGGGATCGAAGGTACCGCCCAGGATGCCGATCAGTCGAGGCACGGATGTATCCCGGATATTTCACCACAGAGGACACGGAGGGCGCAGAGTTTATTGATTACTAAAGGGTTTCTCATGCACGGCTGAATCCGACGAGTTTACACAGCGATTCAAGATACATACTCGACCTTTCTAACGCTAGCCGTTATGCTCTGCGCGTCCTCTGCGACCTCTGCGGTTAATCATTTAAATAGGCGGGCTAACTCCTGATATGCCCGTCTCCCAGCACCACGAACTTCAACGAGGTCAGCCCCTCCAGTCCAACGGGGCCGCGCGCATGAAACTTGTCGGTGCTGATGCCGATCTCCGCGCCGAGACCGTACTCGAAGCCGTCGGCAAAGCGGGTCGAGGCGTTGACCATGACCGAACTGGAATCCACCTCGCGCAGGAAACGGCGTGCCCGGGTGTAGTCCTCCGTGACGATGGCGTCCGTGTGTTGGGAGCCGTGACTCTGGATGTGATCCATGGCCGCATCCATGTCCTGCACCACCCGAATTGACAGGATGGGCGCCAGGTACTCTTCGTCCCAATCCTGCTCGCTCGCCGGCTTGCATGCTTGCACAAGCCTGCAGGTTTGCGGACAGCCGCGCAGCTCGACGCCTTGTTCCAAATACATGGCAGCCAGCTCCGGCAGGATCCGGCCCGCGATGCCCTGGGCCACGAGCAGTGTTTCCATGGTATTGCAGGTGCCATAGCGCTGGGTCTTGGCGTTGAAGGC
>JAUXGQ010000414.1 GCA_030621975.1 Gammaproteobacteria bacterium
CGTCCTTGAGCCGCGCTCCCCCGCAGTCGGGGCAAGGGTTGTAGGCCCGGTACTTGGACAGCAGCACCCGGATGTGCATCTTATAGCTCTTGGTCTCCGGCCATCCGAAGAATCGGCGCACGCCGTACCAGACCCCGTCGGTCCAGTCGCCGTCGCCCTCGTGCACCCAGTCCTGGTGTTCGGCCGCAAGCTCCCCCCAGGGCAGATCCGTGGGGACGCCCCGCGCATAGACGGTGTCGAAGGCCAGCGACGACTTGCCCGAACCGCTCACCCCGGTCACCACGATCAACTCCCCCAGGGGCAGCTCCAGATCCAGCCCCTTGAGGTTGTTCTGGCGCAAGCCTTTGATAGGGATGTATTCCTTGGACATGGGTGGTGTTGGGCTGTCGGTTGGGGTTGAGGGCAAAAGGGACAGTATTACTGGTGGGGCGGGGTGGATTCAAGGGGTCTGTTGCCAGGGGGAACGGTTCCCGACACTGTAGGAGCGGCCTTGGTCGCGAATCCGAACGCCAGCCGGGATGACAACAGTGCATAGGTGGCTAAGGCCTCAGGGTTCTCATAGGGGTTTTGAGATGTAGGCGGTTTATACTTCAATAGGCGTAATACGTTACCCTGTATCTTTTCGTGAACTGTCTTGGTTTCCCACATGTGGGGCGATAAAATGACCGATTCCGTCTTCCTGACCCGCGTCATTCTGCGCAACTACAAGAGTATCGCTGCCTGTGATGTGCGGTTAGGCCCTCTGACCTATCTGCTCGGCCCCAATGGCTCCGGTAAGAGCAACTTCGTCGACGCGCTGCACCTGGTTCGCGATGCGCTGAGCAGTTCTTTGGATCACGCGCTAAACGAACGGGGTGGACTGTCGGAGGTGCGGCGGCGGTCCAGCGGACACCCGACGCACTTCGGCATTCGATTGGAGTTCACGTTGCCTGACGGTCGTCCCGGTTTCTATGCATTCAATGTGGGTGCGCTCAAAGGCGGCGGATATGAGGTTCAGAACGAACAATGCGCGATCGGTCTCGCGCTGGGCAAAGGCCCTTCTTTCCGGCTCAAACGTGGGGAGGTGGAAGCGACCAGCGAGGACAGCTTTCCAGCAGTGATCCCGGATCGGCTCGGCCTCGTTGCCGCGTCCGGACTGGTCGCATTCCGCCCGGTCTTCGACGCCCTGACCTCGATGGGTTTCTACAATCTGAATCCGAAATTGATGCGGGAGCTCCAAAAGCCTCAGGACGCCCACTTGCTGAAGCCTGCAGGCGAAAATATCGCCAGCGTGTTCCGGCAGCTGAAACGATCCGGTTCGGAATCGCTGGAGATTATCCACGAGTATCTACACGCTGTGGTGCCGATGGTCCACGGCGTAGAGCACAAGCCGGTGGGTCCGATGGAAACGCTGGAGTTTCGCCAGGAGATGGCGGGTTCGACCCACCCCTGGCGCTTTTTAGCCCAGAACATGTCCGACGGCACCCTACGTGCCTTCGGTATCCTGACGGCCCTGTTCCAGGTCAACGGCTACAGCAGGGCCACATTAATCGGCATCGAGGAACCCGAGACCGCATTGCATCCAGGAGCGTTCGCAGCGTTGCGTGAGGCATTGCAGCGGGCGTCGGAGCAGAAACAGGTTTTAATTACCAGCCATAGCCCGGAACTCTTGGACGATCCTGAGTTATCCGTCGACGCGCTCCTTGCGGTGGTGTCCGAGGGCGGAGAGACACAGATCGCCCCTGTGGATCCCGCTTCTCGAAAGATGCTCGAGGAGCAATTGTTCACAGCCGGTGAGCTGTTTCGCCTCAATCAGCTTGGCCTTGACCGTGATGCCCTCGAGGCGCAAAGGGCCCGCCAAACCGATCTATTTGCCGAGAGATCAGCGATAGGTGAATCTATTAAGGATCTGCCTTTGGGGCACCGTACGGAGGAGCGGTGATGCAGAGGGTCGTGCCCATCGTTGAGGGCGACGGGGAGGTCGCGGCTTTGCCCATCCTTTTGCGGCGCATCGGTGCCTGGCTGACACCCGAGAATTTTCTCGATGTGCCAACCCCCATCCGGGTACGCCGCGACCGCTTTTTGAAAAAGGATGCGGATTTCCGGAAGTTTCTCGGCCTTGCATCGGCCAAGGCTGGGGATAGCGGCTGGATACTGATTCTGCTCGATGCCGATGACGATTGCCCGGCGGATCTCGGGGTGCAGATAGTTGATCGCGCTCGTGAAGCCGCGCCGCATCGCCGAGTCGCGGTCGTGCTGGCCAAGCGTGAGTACGAGGCCTGGTTTCTGGCGAGCGCCACTTCCCTCAACGGTAAGCGTGGACTCGTGCTGGATGGGCCCGTCACTTTCGATCCCGAAACGCCGCGGGATGCCAAGGGCTGGCTCAGTGAACGCATGCCCGGCAGTAAATATCGCGAAATTACCGACCAACCGGCCTTCTCGGCGGAAATGAACCTGGAGCAGGCGCGTGCCGGTAGTCGATCATTCCGCAAGCTCTGTACCGAATGGGTCAAGCAAACGACCGATCTACAGGAATAGCCGCCATGCCAATCGTCACTTCGCATCTTTAGCGAGCAGGTGGGGCGTTACGTGGAGCGCCAGGGCCTGCTGGTGCGCGACATGGATAGCAGCTACCTCGCCCTGGAGCCAGGGGATAAGACCGGCCTGGAGCAGGTGCTGGGCAGTTCGATCACCTACGGCATCGCACTCGGTCTGCAACAGGGCCGCAAGGCCTTCACCCTGGGCCAAGAAACAAGGTGTCAGAGAATTTGAAACGCTTTACCAAGTGCTCTGGCCGCTTGAACCGGATTTGGACTCCAAGCTGTGGACCGAGGGCACGTAGCGGTGGATCAAGCGCTGAGAGCGGCTTCTGTCACCTGTGTTTTCTGGATGGCACGCGCTGGAAATCGGTAAACTGTCCCCAGAACTTCCAGCAGGAACGGGCCTGTTGCCGCAAGTGCGAGCACCGCCCCAGGCCGAGTTGTTTGACTGAGGCTCAGGGAGGGCACAGAAGATCAGGTTTTGCTTTTCATGGATGAAAGGCACAGCCGTATTCGCCCTGTTGGCGGGAAACCATCAAAAAATGCGGCAAAACGCGGCTAACGGTCGGATTCTCTAGGCCAGTATGCGTGCCGACTTGTCTAAGTAATCGGAATCACAGCGTAGAGGAGTAGGGCAGTGTTACGTAGCTTTCGGAAAACAGGTGTTTTATAGTTCCTATAAGCAAACCTGAACGCAGGAGGATTCTATCTCTCAGCGCGGGCGCAGTAGACATCCACCGCACGCAGGTTCTTTAAAATACACCTCCAGGTCTACTCACGTGGGTCGCCACGCTTTTGACCTGGAGGAG
>JAUXGQ010000012.1 GCA_030621975.1 Gammaproteobacteria bacterium
GGAGACGCCCAGCAGGATGCGGTCCCCGTCGTGAATCATTTCGAAATCGGCGATGGCGCGGCCGACTCGGCGCAGCAGGGCTTTGGGTGGTCTGATGTTTTGTTTCACGGATTCGAGCCGAATAACGGGGGCGGACGCTCTTCTTTTCGGGGCTGACTTAAATTTCCCCTGTCTCAACCGAAACGAATATACTGTGCCGTCTACTCGAATAACAGGGAGAAACTTAATATGGGTCCTTTTGCGATTGCTGTCGGGGTGCTGGCGGTTATTCTGGTGGTCCTGGGCGCCAAGCGGGTTCCCCAGGGCGCGGAATACACCGTCGAACGTTTTGGGCGCTACACCAAGACGCTCAGGCCCGGCCTGAACCTGATCATACCCGTCATCGACATGGTGGGTGCCAAGCTCAACATGATGGAGCAAGTCCTGGATGTGCCTTCCCAGGAGATCATTACCCGGGATAACGCCATGGTCACGGTGGATGGCGTGGTGTTCTTTCAGGTGCTGGATGCCGCCAAGGCCGCCTATGAGGTGAACAACCTGACGGTGGCCATTCTCAATCTAACCATGACCAATATCCGAACCGTCATGGGCTCCATGGACCTGGATGAGCTGTTATCCAAACGCGACAATATCAACGCCCGATTGCTGGATGTGGTGGATGACGCTACTACACCCTGGGGCATAAAGGTGACACGCATAGAGATCAAGGATATCTCGCCGCCCAGGGACCTGGTGGACGCCATGGGCCGGCAGATGAAGGCGGAACGGGAGAAACGCGCGGCCATCCTGGAATCCGAGGGCCTGCGTCAGTCCGACATCCTGAAGGCGGAAGGCCAGAAACAGGCGGTGATCCTCGCCGCGGAAGCAAAGAAGGAGGCCGCCTTCCGGGAGGCCGAGGCCCGGGAGCGCCTGGCCGAGGCTGAAGCCAAGGCGACCCTGATGGTGTCCCAGGCCATCGCGAAAGGCAATATCAATGCCATCAATTATTTCGTGGCCCAGAAGTATATCGATGCCCTGCAGAACATCGCCTCGGCCAACAACCAAAAGGTGATCCTGATGCCCCTGGAGGCTTCCAGTCTCATCGGATCCATCAGCGGCATCGCCGAGATCGCGAAACAGGCCTTCGCCAGTAAGGAGGGAGGCGAGAGCTGATGGACTGGCTGTCGACGGTGGAGTACTGGCACTGGTTGGTGCTCGGGGTGGTTCTCGTGATCCTGGAGGTCCTGTCTCCCGCGGCGTTTTTCCTGTGGCTGGCCATATCGGCGGGCATCGTCGGCATCCTGCTGCTGGCGAATCCGGACATGGCCTGGGAATACCAGATTCTCGCCTTCGCATTGTTCAGCGTAGTCAGCATCGCCGTCTGGCGGATGTACCTCAAACGACATCCCATCGAGACCGACCAGCCCACCTTGAACCGCCGCGGCGAGCAGTATGTGGGGCGCCTGTTCAGTCTGGAGCAAGCGGTGGTAAACGGCCATGGCAAGATCAGGGTGGACGACAGCACCTGGAAGATCGAGGGTCCGGATTGCGGCTCGGGCACCCGTGTGCGCATCATCGGGGTCGCGGGCGTGGTCCTCAAATTCGAGATAGCCTAGTTAGCCTCCGGCAATGCCTTTTCCTGGGACCTTTCCGGAACGGAACCGGAAAATACGATTGCCTGTTTTCGAGACCTCTGTCACGGACATCGTGGCAACGGATGACTATGCTTTTTATTCCTCTGTGATTGTGTTGTTGCGTTCAAGAAACTGCGTTTCACGCCGAAGACACAAATGGAATTGGTTTGCAGGAGCCTGTTGGATCTCGGATCGTATTGCCCTCCCCTGAATCAAGCAGACTCTCGGTGCCTTGTCTGGCCTGGCGGGAAGTAGTCTCATGACAAATCTAAAGTATCGCGTGGACCCTGATGGCGAGTTGTCCAACGGGCATGCCGGTGAAGATGCGCAGGAGACATCGTGGGACAATGCAGTTGCGTCGGCCCAGCCTGGGGTTCAGGACCAGGCGCTTCCGCTAAACAGGGAGCTGGAGCCCGTGAAAGCGGAACGATTAATGAAAGAAATTGAGGCCGCGGGTGTACCCTGCGGCGTCCAATCCATACTGGAAAACAACTCCGCCGCGGTGCGTGATCCGGGCTGTATGCTGCCCACCGCGGAGGGCCAGCGCCCCCCCGGCGAACACGCCGGCCAGCGCGAATCGAGGCGGGAAGCGTCCGCAACGTTTGAGAGCCCGGGCGAAGGGCAGCAATGGATCCTGCCCTCACTGCTCGCCGTGCTCGCAATCAGTCTGGGGATATTCTTTTTGGCCAACTTTCCCGAGGTTGGAGACCACTCCTTCGGCGCCGACGGCACCAGCGCGCCGGCAACCGCTTCGCATGGCCAATCAGCGCTCGACAGCACTACCCGGTCCACGCTGGCTGAGCTCAACCGGCAGGTGGTATTCTGGATGACCCAGTACAGTGACGGCTTCAACCCCCGCAAGGTTACCTTGAAACGCGTGCGTGCAGATCTGGCTTTGTCGTCCGCTCAGATGCTGGATAGCTGGGGCAGGCCCATCAAATTCGAAGCGGCCGGTGCGGGATACACCTTGCGCTCTTCGGGGGCGGACAAGGAGTTTAATACCGACGATGATCTGGTGGAGCTGCAACCCCAATTTCCTTCCCACCTGCAACCGGCTCGGCGCCAGCAGCCTCTGCCTGCCGACAGTCATTCCTAGCCTGGATTGCTCATCACCGTTCGTAGCGAGGCGCACGCTCGCCGCATGGGCGCCGCGTTAGCCAGCGAACGGGCGCCGAGGCCCAGGGTCCTGTACCCCCCCTATTCCTGCATCAGCACGTCCTTTGAGTCTGCAAAGCGAGCTAACCACGGATGAACACGGATATACACGGATTTTTTGTGATATCCGAGAGCGGGTGAATAATCGGTCGGACCAGCCCTGAACTGAAAAGCAAAAGTAATGGAAGTTCCATCTGTGTTTATCCGTGTCCATCTGTGGCTAAAAGATGTTGAGCAATCTTTCCTGGATAGCTTTGTCAGAACCGCCGGCCGCGAAATTTCTTCCGCTAGCGGCTTCACCTTTTAGGTGAACCCGTATCGAGCAATTTGTTTTATGATACTCAGACACTTATCGGTTCCTCGAAGCAGTCAACTGCCGTTCTTAGGATTACTGGCAATCAGCTTCATCCTCCTGTTGACTCGGGCGGAGGCCGGCCCTCTGGCGCCGGAACAGGTCCCCGAACCACTCAAACCCTGGGTGGACTGGGTCCTGTTCGATAAGGACGAGCGGGCCTGCCCGCACCTCTACAATGCCGCCGAGCGCCGGTGCGCCTGGCCGGGTGCGCTGGACCTCAGGGTCGAGGGCAAAGGTGGGGCTTTTTCCCAGACCTGGCAGGTCTACCGTGAGAGCTGGATAAGCCTGCCCGGGGGGGACGGGCGCTGGCCGCAGTCGGTGCTGATCGACGGCGAGGCCGCGCTGGTTACCCAAAGGCAGGGGCGGCCCGTATTGAAGCTTGCGCCGGGAACCCGTCGTCTGAGTGGACGCTTCTTCTGGAAAGCGCTTCCCGAGACGCTGCCGGTGCCGCCGGATACCGGCCTGATCGACCTGCGGGTGGATGGCAATACCGTGCCCATGCCCGATCGCGAGGCCGATGGGGCGCTTTGGCTGCGCGAACGCTCGACTCGGGACGGGGTCGAGGGAAACCCGGACCAGTCCCTCGAACTGAGTATTTTCCGGCGTGTCGTCGACGACAACCCGATGCGCGTGATCACCCGGATCCTGATCGAGGCGTCGGGAACCCCGCGCGAGGCCGTATTCCGTTCCCCCCTCCTGGAAGGTGCGATTCCGCTTGCCGTGCGCAGCCCACTGCCCGCCCGGTTGGAAAACAGCGGCCAGTTGCGCATCCAACTGCGGCCGGGGCGCTGGCAGGTGGACCTGACCACCCGATTCGCCGGCGAGGTCTCCGAGTTGCGTCTGGGGAAGGCCTCCCGCCCCTGGCCGGACGCCGAGGTCTGGGTGTTCGAGGGCCGCGCGCATCTGCGCCTGGTAGAGGTCGCAGGCCTGACGAGTGTCGATCCCCGGCGCACCCGGCTCCCCCCGGACTGGCAACACCTCCCTGCTTATCGCGTAGGCTCGGGCGAGGCGATGCGTCTAAAGCTCATGCGGCGGGGCGATCCCGATCCGGAACCCGACAGGCTCGCATTGCGGCGGGAGCTATGGCTGGATTTCGACGGTGCGGGATATACCTTTCGGGACCATATCAGCGGCAGTATGACCCGCGGCTGGCGGCTCGAGGTCGATCCGCCCATGCAACTCGGCCGGGTCCTTGTTGCCGGCCAACCCCAGTTCATTACCCGCTTGTCCGGCTCGAACAAAGAAGGCGTGGAGGTGCGCCGCGGGGCACTCGAGCTGGTAGCGGAAAGCCGTTTCACCGGCGCTCGACAGAGCCTCCCCGCTGTCGGCTGGGACCGGGACTTCCAGCAGGTAAGCGCTCTCCTGCATCTGCCTCCCGGCTGGAAACTGCTGACCGCATCGGGTATGGATAACGTCCCCCAGGCCTGGCTGCAGCGCTGGACCCTGCTCGACCTGTTTCTGGTCTTGATCGCGGCTTTGGCGGTACGAAGGCTGTGGGGTTGGCATTGGGGGGGCTGGCATTGATAACCCTGGCGCTGATCTGGCACGAGTCCGGTGCGCCCCATTATGCATGGTTGAACATCCTGGCTGCGGTCGCCCTGCTGCGGGTGTTGCCGGAAGGCAGATCGAGGCGCGTCGTCCGCTGGTACCGCAATGGCAGTCTGCTCGCCCTGCTGCTGATCGCGCTGCCCTTTGTAGTGGATCAGGTACGCCAGGGTCTCTATCCCCAGCTGGAAAGGCCCCGGCAGGTCTCCGGCGCGGAAGAAGCGATGTTCAGCGGTGCCGTGGCAACCCGGGAGATCGCAAAGGCGGTCCCCAGGATGATGCAGAGCGCCGCGGATTCGCTTCGGGAAGAGGATGCCCCCGCGACGCCGGGTGCTGTCCGCGAGAAAAAATTCCGGGCGTCCGCGACCCTGGAGGCCATGGACCCGAAGGCCCTGATACAGACCGGGCCGGGACTTCCCGGGTGGCAATGGACCAGCATCCCTCTGAGCTGGAGCGGACCGGTGGCGCGGGGCCAGACCATCGGGCTCACACTGCTCACGCCGGCTGCGAATCTAGCCCTCAACCTGTTGCGGGTGCTGTTGGTGGGGACGCTGATCCTGCGGCTTTTCGATCAGGGACTGCCGCGCATGGGCAAGATCGCCCGGGGCGGCGCCGCAACGCTTGGAATGGGATCCCTGCTGCTGGTGCTGGCGTCGGACGCCGGGGCTGCCTATCCAAGTCAGGAGCTGCTCGGGGAGCTCGAAACCCGTCTGCTTGCCCCGCCCGATTGCCTGCCCGGTTGTGCTCAAGCCCCCAGGCTCGTCGTGGAGATCAGCGACGATCGGCTGGTTGTGCGTCTTGAGGTGCATGCGCTGGCGAGCGTTGCCATTCCTTTGCCGGGAGATCTCCGGCAGTGGATGCCTGGCCGGGTTCTCGTGGACGGCGAATCCGCCACGGGACTCTCCCGGGCGGATAACGGCCGGCTGTGGATCCAAATGCCCGCGGGCCGGCATCAGGTGGTGCTCGAGGGTCCGCCGCCCCCCCGCACGCATTTCCAGCTTCCGCTCCCGCTGCGCCCCCGCTGGGCCGAAGCAAAGGCCAGCGGCTGGCGCGTGGAGGGCATCGACCAGGCCGGCGTCCCCGATGCCCGTCTGCAGTTCGTGAGACTCCAGGGGCCGGCCGCGCCGGGCGATCGAGAGGATCTCGAACCCTCGGTGCTGCCTGTGTTCGTACGCGTGGAGCGCACCCTGCGCCTGGGGCTGGACTGGCGGGTCGACACGCGGGTGGTGCGCGTCTCCCCGAGGGGCACGCCCCTGGTGCTGGAGGTGCCGCTGTTCGACGGTGTATCCGTGATCAGCGAGGGTGTGCGTACCCGGGACGGTCGCGCGCTGGTGAGCATGGGGCCGGATCAGATGGTATTTCGCTGGCAGTCCGGTCTGGCCAGGGTCCCCCGGCTGACCCTGACAGCTTCTGCGGACAGGGCGCTGAGCGAGGTCTGGCGAGCCGAGATCAGCCCGATCTGGCACCTGGTGCTGTCCGGCATTCCGGTGGTGCACCATCAGGACCCGACTCAGCGCTGGCTGCCCGAATGGCGGCCCTGGCCCGGTGAAAAAGTCAGCCTGGAGGTCAGCCGCCCCGCGGGGGTCGCGGGGCCGACCCTCACGGTCGACACCAGCCAGTTGGAAATGGTGCCTGGTAAACGCGCAACCGATGTGCACCTGAGCCTGCGGTTGCGCAGCAGTCAGGGAGGGCAACATGTCGTACGCCTACCGGAAGGGGCCGAGCTGCAGTCGGTGAGCATAGACGGCAGCGCCCAACCGATCCGCCAGCTGGGCAGGGAGATCACGCTGCCCCTGGTCCCGGGCACCCAGGCGGTCGACCTCCTCTGGCGCAGCGCCCGGGATATGGGCAATTATCTGCAAACGCCGCCCGTGGACCTGGGGACAGCCAGTGTCAACAGCGGCCTCCGGGTCAAGCTCGGTACCGATCGCTGGATCCTGCTCCTCGGCGGGCCGGCACTCGGACCGGCGGTGTTGTTCTGGGGGGTACTGCTGGTCATCGTCCTGCTGGCACTGGTCCTGGGGCGGGTGCGCCTCACGCCGCTGAAGAGCCGGCACTGGTTTCTGCTTGGTATCGGCTTGAGCCAGTCCCCGGTCTGGGTGGCCCTGATCGTGGCGGGCTGGCTACTGGCCCTGGGGGCGCGCGAGCGTTTTGCCCGGCAGGCGGCTAAGTCTACGTTCAACCTTGTGCAAATAGGATTGGCGATACTGACCATGATGGCGCTGGTGGCATTATTCTCCGCCGTACAGCATGGGCTTCTGGGCTTGCCCCAGATGCAGATCGCGGGCAACCAATCCAGCCCCTATGAGTTGAATTGGTACCAGGACCGCTCCGCCGCCGAGCTGGCCCGGGCCTGGATCATCTCGGTTCCACTGCTGGTATATCGGCTGCTGATGCTGGCCTGGGCGCTGTGGCTCGCGTTCAGCCTGTTGCGCTGGCTGCGCTGGGGCTGGCAATGTTATTCGGCGCACGGCATCTGGCGAGAGATAAAGATGGACCTCGAGCTTCGCGGGCGGCGCCGCAAGGGAGCACCCAAAGACGCACCGGCCCCAAAAACACCAGACGGAGATCCTCGACCATGAGGGGAACACGGCCGGAATATTCTCCTGTTTCGTTGATGACTATAAGGTTTTTTCAGCCCTTATTCTCATAAATTGGGAATAGGGGGTCATTTTTAAGAAAGGTAGGAGTTGTAAATCTTGCTGGCCGTCACAAACAGAGAATAATCATTGTAGTAAAACCGCGAAGCGCCGTCAGACCTATCAGGCAGGCTGATTTTTAGGTGCAACATGTTAAACAAGGTCTCCGGTACGGCATTGCAAGCGATAAGACTCGAGCTCAACCAGTTTCAGGAGACGGCCGGTAAGATTGCGAGCGCCTCTGAATTTACGAGTATAAAACCCGTCTCCGAAACCACCCGCTCGCTATTGGATCTGACCCAACACCAGCAGCAAGTGGCGGTCAATGCCAAGGTACTCAAGGCGTCTGGCGAGATGCTGGGCACCCTGCTCGATATCAAGGTTTGAGTGGCGCCAGCCTGGATTCCCACCCTTAGGGCTCGCTGCAAAATTAATTCACTTTTTGGAACGCCGATCTATCCCGCCCAGCTGCGTTGTTCGTCGCTTAAATAGGCTAGCTATTCCATCCTTAGGTCCGTTAACGGCACATCCATGTGCCACTGCTCGCACTCCTCTCGCCTTGCTGGACGGGCATCTCGACGCCCCAAAATGTGAATTAATTTCTACGCGAGCCCTAAGGGCTTGCGCGAAAAAGCCCGTCGGTTAACGGCGGGCTTTTTCGATAGAGTCAAACAGGGTTAGTAGATATCAGGTAACCGCCTCCAGATTCGAGGCGTGCAGACCCTTGGGTCCCTCGCTGATGTCAAACTGAACTTTCTGCCCTTCTTTCAGCGTCTTGTAACCGTCCATGGTGATGGCTGAAAAGTGTACAAATACATCCTGATCGCCCTCGTCAGGTGTTACGAAGCCATATCCTTTGGCGTTATTGAACCATTTCACAACTCCGGTGGCCATGACAGCATACTCCTCCAACGCATTTTATTAGAAAAATCAAGCTACTTTCTTTATTTCGTTAAGATTATCGTTATTTTCCAATGGACGCGGCTTGCCTTTCCAGCCCAATATTCAGGCCCTCTCGAAAAAACAGTCAGACACGCCAGGTTTTCCATACCTACGTTAAAAATTATAGTGTTTTTAAAGTATTGGTCAAATCTTAACCGAACGCTCAGCTGGGGTATTGACACGAACGATCGTATTCTTGTGGAATCGGTGTTGTGATCTATCCTGAGTTACCAACAGGACTCCATACGGGAATGGGTTGAACCAATGTCAGCCTTGGGACGTCTTAGCTCGGAGAAAGCGAGCTAGGGCATGAAGGGTTTTTTCGGCTAAAATCCAACATTATGGCAGGCGAAAAAAGACGCAACGAAGAAAGACGCAACGAAGACGGTCTGGCGGTTAGCGAAAGCCGCCCAAAGTTGAAGCGGCCGCCCATGTTTAAGGTGCTGCTGGTAAACGACGACTACACGCCCATGGAGTTCGTGGTCCAAGTGCTGGAGTCTTTCTTCAAGATGGAGCGCGAGAAGGCCACCCAGATCATGCTCCATGTACATACCCGGGGCATTGGTGTTTGTGGCGTCTTCACGCGGGAAATCGCGGAAACCAAAGTGGCCCAGGTAAACGAATACGCTCGTAGTAATCAGCACCCGCTGCTGTGCACTATGGAAGAAGCATGAGGCAATTAAAGGAACCGGAAACCGATGTTGAGCAAAGACCTCGAATTCACCCTGAATAAGTCGTTCAAGGAGGCGCGCGATCGTCACCACGAGTTCATGACCGTGGAACATCTGCTGTTAGCGTTGCTGGAAAACCCCACGGCGATTGAAATACTCAAGGCCTGTGGTGCCGATATGGACAAGCTGAAAAAGGACGTCAGCGAGTTCATCGAAGAAACCACACCTCTTATTCCCCTGGACGACTCCCGGGAAACCCAGCCCACATTGGGGTTTCAGCGGGTTCTGCAGCGGGCTGTATTTCACGTACAGTCCTCGGGCAAGAAAGAGGTGACGGGCGCCAACGTGCTGGTCGCCATATTCAGCGAACAGGAATCCCAGGCGGTTTATTTCCTCAACATGCAGGACATCGCCCGTCTGGACGTCGTAAATTACATCGCACATGGTATTCCGAAGGTACACGGAGACTCCGACGGCGATGCCGCCTCGGGTGCCACCGATGACGATCAAGGCGAGGCCGCGGCGAAAAGTCCCCTCGAGAACTTTGCCACCAATCTGCTGGAGCAGGCCAGACTCGGAAAGATCGATCCACTGATCGGACGCAAGGCAGAGTTGGAGCGAACGATTCAGATACTATGCCGGCGGCGCAAAAACAATCCCCTGCTGGTCGGCGAGGCGGGTGTCGGGAAGACCGCGATAGCCGAGGGACTGGCGAAGCAAATCGTCGATGGAAGCGTGCCGGATGTGATCAAGGACTGCACGATTTACGCCCTCGATCTCGGTGGGCTGATTGCGGGTACTAAATACCGCGGAGATTTCGAGAAGCGACTCAAGTCCGTGCTGGCGCAATTAAAGGGTGAATCCGGCGCCATTCTGTTCATCGATGAGATTCACACGATCATCGGAGCCGGAGCCGCGTCGGGGGGTGTGATGGACGCCTCCAATCTGATCAAACCGGTGCTGGCCTCCGGCGATCTGCGCTGCATAGGCTCGACCACCTATCAAGAATTCAGAGGCATTTTTGAGAAGGACCGGGCGTTGGCAAGGCGCTTTCAAAAAATCGACGTCACCGAGCCGACGGTGGATGAGACCGAGGAGATCCTGAAGGGACTGAAATCCCGTTTCGAGGAACACCACCAGGTTGAGTACTCTCCCAAGTCCTTGCGCACAGCGGCGGAGTTGTCCGCCAAGTACATCAACGACAAACACTTGCCGGACAAGGCCATCGATGTCATCGACGAAGCGGGGGCCAACGTTCAGCTCCAGCCCGAAGCCGAGCGGCAAAAGGCCATCGGTGTCACGGACATAGAAGCAATCGTGGCCAAGATTGCCCGAATACCCCCCAAGCAGGTGTCGGCTTCCGATACAGAAGCACTGCAGTCGCTGAACCGCGATCTGCAGATGGTGGTGTTCGGGCAGGATGAGGCCATCGAGACCCTGGCGGGCTCGATCCGCATGAACCGCTCCGGACTCGGGACCGAGGAACGACCCATTGGCGCGTTTCTGTTCACCGGACCCACCGGTGTGGGCAAGACCGAGGTTACTCGGCAACTGGCTCGGATCATGGGGATGAAACTCATTCGCTTCGATATGTCGGAGTACATGGAGCGGCACACGGTATCCCGTCTGATCGGCGCACCGCCGGGCTATGTGGGTTTCGACCAGGGAGGCCTGCTGACGGAAGAGATCAACAAGCATCCCCATTCGGTGTTGCTGCTCGATGAGATCGAGAAGGCGCACCCAGACGTTTTCAATCTGCTGCTGCAGGTGATGGATCACGGCACCCTTACCGACAACAACGGGCGCAAGGCGGATTTTCGGAACGTGGTGGTGGTCATGACCACCAACGCGGGGGCCGAAGAGATGAGCCGACCATCCATCGGCTTTACCACCCAGGACCATTCCAGCGACGGCATGGTGGCGCTGAAAAAGGTCTTCACGCCCGAGTTCCGAAACCGCCTGGACGGCACCATCCAGTTCAAACCCTTGTCGGAAGACTCGATCCGCAAGGTCGTCGACAAGTTCATATTCGAATTGGAAGGTCAGCTGGAAGCCAAAAAAGTGGCTCTGATCATTGAGCCGGAGGCACGTGCCTGGCTGGCAAAGAAGGGCTATGATCCAGCGATGGGGGCACGCCCTATGGCGCGAGTGATCCGGGAAGACATCAAAAAGCCCCTTGCCGAAGAACTGCTGTTTGGAAAACTCAGCAGCGGGGGCCTGGTCAGGATCAGTGTAGCGGAGGATGAACTGGTGTTTGATCTGAAACCGGAGGAACTCGAGAAGGAGCCTGTCGAGTCCTAAGGATCTCAGCGTCGACGCGGTACGCGAGACCTGCTACCTCTCCCGATAGGTGATGCGGCCTTTGGTCAGATCATAAGGCGTCAACTGTACGGTGACCTTGTCGCCGGTCAGGATGCGGATGTAGTGCTTGCGCATCTTGCCCGAGATGTGGGCGGTCACCACATGTCCGTTTTCCAGTTCGACGCGAAACATGGTGTTAGGAAGGGTTTCGACCACCGTACCCTCCATTTCAATGAAATCTTCTTTTGCCATTCGTACTATAAAAAACCAACAGGATCTGTCATCGGGGCGGGAGTATAGCACAAAGCCGGGTAAAGGAGCCGACGTGTGGGGAAATATTCGCGTTCGCGTGCGCGACAGACGCGCCGACGGGCTTGAGCCACAGGCCGGACTGTGCGTCGGCGGCCGATCGTCCAACCTGCTTCGCCAGATCGACCCAGAAATCCGAACCCTGGTGAGAGATTCGGGTGAAAGGCCGTAATTCCGCTGTGCCATACTTGGTTCGAGTCTTGATGTTGGCACCGTAGGGGCCCGCTTGCGGGCTCCTACAGGGAGTACGTATCGGGTGCGACAGGCTTGCGTCAGCCTGTGCTGAAAATCTCGAGCGGCGCCCCGACACCGAAGCGCTTCCACTCGGATCCGGTCCAGGCCTCCACCGGTCGGTACTCTTCTTTGTAGCGCATTTTTCTGCAGTTCTCTATCCAGTATCCCAGGTAAAGCCAGGGCAGGCCCA
>JAUXGQ010000004.1 GCA_030621975.1 Gammaproteobacteria bacterium
AACCGAGGCAATAACCAAACATCACAAAAGAGCACATAAAAGGACCCCCCGGGGGGTTCCAACGAGCCGCCCCCCAGTACAGATCCACGTCCACGAAGACACGGCCACTGGCCGCATGACAGTCCAAACCGACGCGGGTGAGCGCGAGCTGAGTCGGGCCGACACAGAACGGATGCGCTGCGATGCCGCCGTCTGCGAACACGGTGGCCGAAACACGACTACAATCCCGCCCCGAGTGCGCCGGGAGGTTCTGGCGCGTGATAAACACCGCTGCCAGGCATCTGGTTGCGGACGAACGCGATTTCTGGAAGTGCACCACATCGTGTCGCGACAACAAGGGGGAAGTAACAACAAGGAAAACCTGATGACGCTATGCGCCTCATGCCATCGGTTGTGGCATGAGCGGGGGAAAACGGCAGCTTAATCATCTGGCCCACTTCGAGCCCGAACCCCGCCCCTTGCCCGCACGCGCGCGTTGCCGGGCCGCCCGGGCCGAAGCCGCCAGGCAGGCCGCGACGGTGGGCGAGTGCCACTGGTGATCCTCGAAGACTATCAGCGGTGTTTTCAAAAGACGCTCGACGCCCCGCAGGTACGACACGTCCTCGACGCAGCACAACGACACGGCCACACCCGCTTTGCCGGCCCTCGCGGTGCGTCCGATGCGGTGAATGTAATTCTCGGCATCCTCGGGCAGTTCGTAGTTGATGACATGGGAAATGCCTTCGACGTCGATACCGCGGGCCACGATGTCGGTCGCCACCAAAACCTGCACTTTGCCGCGGGTGAAGGCTTCCAGGGCTCGCTGCCTCTGGCGTTGGGATTTGTCCGAGTGGATGGCCTCGGCGCGAATGCCGGCCTGCTCCAGATGCCGCGCCACTATGGTGGCGGCAACCTTGGTGCCGGTGAACACCAGCGCCCTCTCGGTTTCGTCGCCCTTCAACAGGTCGACCAGCAGATCGCCTTTATCCGCCTTCGCCACGAACATCACCCGCTGTTCGATGTTGTCGGCCACTGCGGCAGGCGGCGCCACCGAGATGCTTTGGGCGTCGGTCTGCATGGTGGAAGCCAGGCTGCGCACTCCGCCTGTCATGGTAGCCGAAAACAGCAGCGTCTGGCGCGGCTTCGGCACCCGGTCGGCGACCCAGCGCACGTCGTGCACGAATCCCAGGTCGAGCATGCGATCGGCCTCGTCCAGGATGAGGAATTCGACGTCGTCGAGGATCATCTCACCCTGTTTGACCAAATCGATGAGCCGGCCCGGCGTGGCTACTACAAAGTCGACTCCCCGGCGCAGACGATCGATCTGCGGCCCGGAGGGAACTCCGCCCAACAGCACCGCGGTGCGGGTGCCGACATGGCGTCCGTAGGCACGAATGTTTTCATCGACCTGAAGAGCCAACTCGCGAGTGGGCGCCAGCACCAAAGTCAAAGGAGTGTCGCCCTTTTCAGATGGACGCGTGGCAATATCGTCGATGATGGACAGCGTAAATGCCGCCGTCTTGCCGGTCCCCGTCTGGGCGCTGGCAATCAAATCGTGGCCGGCAGTGACGATGGGAATAGCGGCCTCTTGGATAGGTGTGGGCTCGGTATAGCCGCATTCGGCCAGAGCGCGAAGCACGGGCTGACTCAGCCCGAGATCGGAGAATTTTATCGTGGACATGGGTTCCTGTCTCGTTGATCCGGGATCTACGCAAACTTGATCTCGGATGGAGCTCAGGAAGGCTGGGAGCCGAGAGGCATGCAGAAAATCGCGGCAGCTTTTATTGCGGCGCCAACAACGGGCCGCGCGTGTCTAGACTTTGTTTCTGGGCAGTAAGATATGACCCAAGGGGGAAATTTGCAATAGATCCGTCATGCGCTGCGCCGCCGAGCTGGAGATTCCCCTGACTGTGGTCACGCCCGAGGATCCATTCACCACCCAGGTAATTCCTTTCGAGATCCAGGTTCCGGTCGCTCAGGTGTCGAAGATCGCCCTGCGCCTGCAGGGAACCTACAATGATCAGTTCTTCACGTGCGACGTTCCCTACCACACCGCGACAGCACCAGGTCGAGTGGATATATCTCTCGGAGACGACGTCCTCATCTCACAGGAAGTCCTGATCACCCACTCCTTCCCCACCAACCCCGGTGATCAACTGCCTTTCGATATTACCCAGATATTACTGGAGGGAGATGCGACCGACTGGCCCTTCCTTGCCGACGGAAGCAGCCAACTGGGAATCGCCGACAATGCGCGGTTGGTCTACTACGAAGACGCGTATCCCTGCTCCCCTGGCGAGGTCTTTGGCACACTGACCGGCGCCACCCTCATCGTCATCTTCGATACAGCCGTGCCGGTCGAGACCCGTTCCTGGGGAACCATCAAGGGAACCTATCGCTGATCGCCTCTACGATTTTATCGTGATGACCTCATCGACATTTTTGAATATCTTTTCGACCCTTTGTTGCCAGATTCCCCCGAAGCTTTCCTTGTCCTCGGGTGAAGCGACGCCTTGCATGATCTTCTGCATGATTTCCTGCTGGCGCGGATGGCCTTCGACGCCACTGGGGTCATAGACCACTTCCACGCTCTGGCCATTGTCGAGCCGCTTGAATTTCGCGCTGGAGGTGATGTCGGCTTCAAACTCCATCAGGCCATGTCGGACAAAGTTGCCGCCGATACCCTTGAACCCCAAGGTGGTGGTGGCCCCGGTGACCTGGGTCACGACATTGGCAATCACCCCGGCCACGCCTTCTTCGGCGGTCTCCTTGAAAGACACGAAAATCTCTCCCCGGACAGGAAGTTGATCCTTGTAGAGGGCCTTCAATGCTTCCCTGGTCATCAAAAAGGCGCCGGCAACCGTCGGGCAGCTGTGTCCGGCGCTCTTGACCACGTCCAGATAACCGTACTCCACGTTTCCGCCTTCAAACGTTCCCAGGAAGGCGGACAGGTTGTCCTGAAGTTTTATGGATTCTATCGTGTCGAAAAACTGGGGGTATTTCACTTGCTGGTCTCCTTGTTGCTTCGATTCTCACGCAAAAAGTATTGCAGGATGCTTTCGGCTCAGAATAACACAAACAATCAGAAAAGACCCAAGGGAGTAGCCATTCCGGTAAATCCCACCTAATTTATGGGCTTATCAGAATACCGCTCGGGGAAGCGGCAAGTCTGCGCGATGACCACTCATCCCTGGAGAAAGAAGTCTCGGCCATGAACACCTTTTTAAGGTATGCCTTTTTACTGATCGCAGCACAGTTACTTATTGCCGGTACAGCCGGCGCCGAAGACATCATCGTGCCCGAGAGCTGGGCGGGGATCTGGGAGACCACCACGATCGAAATCGATTGCGAGACGTTGGAGGCCCAACCCGCGACAGTCTCCCTGGACACGCTCTGCGCCGGGGACATCATGAATCCTGAGGATCCTGAGGGAATGTTTGTTTGTAGCGGGACGATCACCGATGAAACGGTACACATGGAATGCTCCGGCACCGTGGAGGTAATACCGGGCTGCTCCCTTACCATCAGTTTCGTATCGGATGGCACCAGGAACGGCGACAACGGCAGTGGTGTCACCATCAACAGGTTCACTTACACCGGCGCCGCCTGTTTCTTCGAGGACACGTGCACTCGCAACGAGACCACCTCCGTGCGCATCGCTGATGATTCGAGCTGCGCCACCCCTGTTGCCGCGGCTAGCTGGGGAAGTCTGAAGAGTGTGTATCGGTAGGTGGATTCCCGGCACATGCCCCCAGTAAATCAAAGTCCCCCTCAAGAACCCGGTCCAACCGTCCCGTTCTCCAGCCTCGGCTCCGATCCTTCACGAGCGGGTCCGGCAGCTCGCGATAGGTCCTCACCATTGGCGGAGCCCCGGCCATGGGTTCACGCATGACCTCCCGCGCCACCTTCAACAGGTCATCTGTCCGCTCTGCCACCCTGTCCTCGGGCATGGGAACCACCCGAACCAGTACCTTGTGCTGAATCGAGGCTTTCGACTTGCGGGGATCAGGCTCCTCCCAAACATGCAGCCCTGTTTCCGGCGCCAGGATATCATAAGCCGCATACCCAGACACACCCAGCATCAGGGACCTGCCGCTGCCCGGCTTGTGAGCTACATCTTCCAGCACCCGGACACGCATCTTGCGCCGTTGTCCCCAGTGGTGGTACATCCCGCCAAGACGATCGACCCACTCGTCGACGATTTTACTCTCGACCCCCGGCCCCTGCTTGCTCTCAATACGGATAAAAGCTTCCCATGGCGAGCGTGACTCCAGGGAACGGCAGGCCAATTCCAGCAAGTGGAAACGTCCGGCTGCCTGACCAACCAGTTTACGGGGATAGTGTTCTTTGGGGCCGGTGCCCGGCAGTGCGATCTTTGGCAACAAACGACCTGCCGCCTCCACTCCGGATTCGACACGCTCCCTGTATTCCACCTCGCCCAGCACCGCGTATCGTTCGGTGGATGACCAGAAATCAGGTAATGCGGTCATGGACAGGGCCAGACTCTTGGCATCTTTCCAACCCGGCGAATCAAGGTACCGACACAACTGCTGCCAGTGTCCCTTCAGATCCTCGAGTTCCGCGGGGGTCCCTTTGGGATTCAGGGCGATGGCTGCGAGACTTGTCGATTCACCACCCACTGTCGGGGTACATGGATCGTCCTGGATATCCTGTTCCGTTTCATCGCCGTCGTCCTGCTCGGCCTCCGGGTTGATGAACTCGGTGAGCAGACTGTTCTCCCGCGCCTGGATATATAAAAACTGATCTCCGGCCGGGAATTCCCCCTTGACGATCGTCTCGGCCAGGGGAGTCAGCAGGTAGCGCTCGATGGCCCGTTTCAGTGGGCGCGCGCCCAGAGTCGGACTGAATCCCTTGTCGAGCAGGAATTCCAGGGCCGAATCCTCCCAGACAACATCCCATTGGCGATTGCGGAGCCCGCGGCGCTTCTGGACATCATGCAGTTCCTTGTCCAGGATCTCCCGCATGATTTCCCGGGTGAATGGCCGAAACACTATTACGCGATCCAATCGGTTCAGAAACTCCGGACGGAAGGCCCGTTCCACGGCTCGGCCAACGTCACCGGCACGAAACCCTTCGCCGTCCTGGTCGAAGCCCAGGCCCACACCGGTGGCGGCCTGCCCCCCCAGGTTCGAAGTGAGAATGATGATGGCGTGGCGGAAATCAGAGGTGCGGCCCATGGGATCGGTCAGACGACCATCGTCGAAAACCTGCAGGAAAAGATCCCACACTTTCGGATGGGCCTTTTCGAACTCGTCCAGCAGGATGACCGAGAAGGGTTGCTTGCGGATCTTGAGCGTCAGGGATTCGCGGTCGAGATTTTTTCCGTCACCGACCAGTCGCTCCAGGCTTTCCGGTGTCTGGAATTCGCTCATGTCATGGCGCAACAGCCGATCTTCGGATCCGAAGAGATAGTTGGCCAAAGCCTTGGCGATCTCGGTCTTGCCGGTGCCAGTCGGTCCCGCAAACAGAAACACGCCCTGGGGCCGGGACGGATCGGTCAAGCCCGCCTTGATCAGTGTGATGCGTTCAATGAGGCAATTGACGGCCTCGGGTTGACCCAGGATCCGCTTGTTGAAAAATTCCCGTAACTGTTCCGGATCCAGCATCTGGCGTTCATCAAGGATCTGGCGGGGCAGACTGGTCATGGCTGTCAGCGTGGTGATCAGGTCGTCACGGGTGATCTGCACCGGATCCCGGGACTCGGTCAGTACCTGCATCCTCGCCTGACCCAGGAACGACATCAGGCAACCCGGCGGTTCACGGTCCCGCAGATACTGGCTTGCCAGCAACCAGGCTTCGCGGATGGTCGTTTCGGTCAGAAGTGTTGGACCGAGGGCCTTCGCCCAGGCCGCGGCAAGTTCCAATGTAGCAGTCTCACCCAACGGCTTGATGCGGCAGACCTCGCACGCGGTCAACAACCGGGGCTTGTCCTGGGCCAGTTGTTCGAAAGCAGCGGCCGGGAGCTCTCCGACAATGATGATCTCACCGGATTCGAGTAGCGGCATAATAACATCCAGGATGCTGCTCCTGGAATGATCGTGGGTCCCGGCCCAACTGAGGGACTGGAAATCCGGCACATACCAGAGAACCTTCCGGCCGCCGCTGAGCTGCTTTACAAGGTCCTTCATTCTCTGATCGAGATCCCCGAAATACTTCTGGCCGGCCGTCATGTCGGACCCCGAGGCCTCGAAAACGGTCCACCCCTTGTCCATGAGTTCGCGCCCCACCTGGCGCACCACGGCGGTCTTGCCCACACCGTGTTCACCCGTAAGCAGCACCGAGCGGCGAGGAGTTTGCCTGATCGTGCGCAGGACATCCTGGACCTGGTCCGCAAGCTGGGGATGATCGATCACCAGCGGACCGGGGTTTACGTCGGTATCCCAGATACGACCGATTGCCTGAAGGACGTCCCGGTCGATAAAAGCGGCCCGCCATTGATCGAGCTCGGCCTGAAGAGGCTCCGCCGCATCTTTCAACGGAGAATCCAGCGCGACGGTCAAGACCCCCCGCAGACTTTCCCCTTTCTCCACGTCCAGTTTTTCCAGCAGCTCGCCGAAGGTCGGCTTTTCCCCGTCCGCCAACCGGTCCGTCAGCACCGGAGTCATGCTTTTGATCAGGATGTCGAGCCAGGGTCCCTCATAATCCCGGATCTTGAAGAAAATTTCACCCGCCAGCGACCGGTCGAACGGTGTGTGCTGCAGCAGTGCCTTCATTACGAAAAATTTATGCCAGGGCCCTCCTTGATCGAACAGCCGGAGCAGGAGAGCAACCAGTTCCGGATCACTGTCGCGATGACTGACGGCCATGACCCCCATTTGCCACAGGGCCTTTGATGGATCATTGCTGAGTTCAAGCAATTCCCTGCTCGAGAAGGCGGAGTTTTTCAGCAGGTCGACACCCAACTGAAAATCATTCATTTCCGCCAGGTCGGCAGGAGAATCCACATCGTCGATATAACCGTCTACCACCGCGGCCTGACCCTTGGCGGCGGTCATCTGGGTTTTCTTTTCGAGCTCGGCCTTCCTGTCGAGTTCGGCCTGGGAAACAGGCTGGTTCAGATTCTTCAATATGGCTTTCAAATATTCAATGATACCCATCGGCTGGACTCCATCCGGGCGAAGAGACAATTGGCTCAACACATGGCTGATGCTATCACAACTTCAACCGGGAGTGTATCCTGGGCTCAGCGGCCGGATAGAAGGAAAAGCGTGAGGACATATGGCCTTATTTGACTAATACCATTCTCTTGCTCTCTGTGAACCCCGCGGCCTCAAGACGGTAGAAGAAAACACCTGATGGTACTTGTTGGCCCGAGTCGTTTCGGCCGTTCCAAACAACCTGGTTCAGGCCCTGTGGCGCTGTCTCATTGTTCAGGAGGGTGCGTACCAAGCGACCTGACAGATCGTACACCCGGAGGCTGGCGATCGTCTCTTGCGGAAGGTTAAATGAAATAGTCGTCTGGGGATTGAAAGGGTTGGGATAGTTCTGCAACAGACGCGGCGCGTGTATTGGAAGTGTTCCATCCTGAACGCTACTCGGTAGTGATGGAAACACTCCTGATTCCGATGTCCAGGTCACTCCCGGAGTAACCTTGAACTGGGTGATCTTCAGACCGTCGGAAAAGTCGAAATACCCGTCACCGGTCACGTAGCCACTGCCCGTATTGTGCGCCACGGACCAGGCGTGGCCGTTGTAGATCCCCACGCGAAACTGCAGGTTGAATTCCTGTGGATTGTTCAGGGTTGATCCGGGGGAAACTATCTGTACCGTGAGCATGAAATCTTCGTTGACCTGAATCGTGCCCTCCTCATCGATGCCCACCTCAAGTATCCCCGTATCAAAGGTCTCCGTGTGCAGAGAGACGTTGCATTGGACCATGGATCCAGCACCGATATCCGAGCCGATGGTGCCGATCGCCCTGCCTCCGATGGAGACTTGCACGCCGTCGGCATAGTATCCGGCGGGAACGGTATAGGTCAAAACGTCCAGGAACGAGATATCAACCACCTGGCCCTTGCCGACATGGATATGGTTGGTGTCATCCTTCACACCGTGGGCATATGCCTGGGCGCTGACCGTGGCGGTGGTCATATCAGAATAGAAAACTACTGACCCGTAATTCCCGCTGCCTCCGGATTTGGTGTAATCCCCATCCACGTAGATCTGGTTGAGGAGGGTGGCATCGTCCCAGATGGCTATGCCGTCAGAGTCCGTGGCATAGACGTAGTAGTCGTAGGAAACATAGAAAGCAACAGCCGGAGAGGCCAAAACCGTGAGAAGAAACACCATCCCACAGACACAAGAAACGAATCCACCGAATTTCATGACATTTCCCCTTTGCCCAGCCACCCTCTATCATCCGTCCACGAAATCGATTTGGGCGATAACATAATTATATCATAAAACCGTTGTTGCCTTCCAAAATTCTGAACCCGTCAGTTTGACACAACCACCCCTCCGCGCCTAAGTTAGCTACCGAGGTGTCATCATTTTGCGATCTGCTATTACAACCATGCTTATCATCCTGATGCTGGACGCCGCCTCCGCCAACGCTTCGGTTCACGACATCCACCTCCATACCGACAGCACGCCCGATTATGTATCCATCGAGGATTTCGTGACCACCGCCACCAGCGCCTGGGACGACCCGGAAGACGAGGCCATTGCCCTGTGGCGTTGGATGGTGCGCAGCCACCTGCAGACCAGCGCCACCTTCGAGGACGGTGCCCCACTTTGGGACCCGATACAGTTCTACGGCAGCTATCCCAACACCTTCTGCGGCTACATGGCGGCTTTTCTCACCGCCTTCGTCGAAACCAAGGGCGGCGATTGGCGCCACCGCTATGTCGAACTGAGCGACCACACCGTTGCCGAGGTGTCCTGGGATGCGGGCGCCACCTGGCACATGTTCGACGCCTCCATGGTTGTCTATGCACGCCGGCACGACGGCGCTATTGCCTCCTGTGCCGACATCGCCTCCGCAACCAGTTGCGAACTGTCCGACTTCTGGGGTGATCCGACTGCCGAGGCCGGCCACCTCTACCTCTATCACGCCGCCGCTGAATGCATGACCAACCCGCCCGATCCGGACCACCCCTTCGACCTGGGGTATCCCAGCGGTTACCGGAAAGCCACCGGAAATCCGGTTCCCTACTCGCGCACCCTGCGCAACGGCGCCGACTCCTACCTCACGGGTTTCGACGTGCAGGAAGCCTTCACCCACGTGCGGCGCGGCTGGCGCAACCGCCTCCACCTGCACCCCGGCCACACCTACACACGTTTCTGGGAACCCCTGGGAACTGGTGTCGAGTACGCGCGCCTTACTTCCAAAGGAAACGATCCCAACGATTCCTACTATCCTGCCAACATCCGCAGCAACGGCCTCTGGGAAATTGCTCCCGACTTCACGGCTGCCGACGTCCGGGGCGGCTGGCACCAACTCACCGGGTTGGTGCATCGCGATCAGGATGGCGGCGATGGGCCCACCCTGCGCCCTGGCCCAAGTGTGAACCAGGCCGACGCGGTGATCAAAATCGACGCTGCCAACGTACTCACTTCGGCCCGCGTGTACCTGGCCGGACAACGAGGCAGTGGCGACCAGGTGACACTCGAGTTTTCCCGCGACGCCGGCTGCACCTGGACCCTGGTGGTTGCGCCCGAGGCCGGATCCTTCGCTGCCTGGCATGATCTTCCGGCGAGCCTGGTGGGCGGCGCCTCCGAAGTCCTGTTACGGGCTCGTCTCATACCCGACACCACCCGCCAGGACTGCGGTCTGGACGATATGCGCGTCGAGGCCACCACCCAACTCAACCGAATGACACTGCCGCGCCTGCAGCGCGGCGCCAACCGGGTGCGCTTCGCCGCCGGTCCGCCGCAGGAAACACTGACCCTGCAGCCCACACTGCACGCCGGGGCTCAGTACAACTGGGCAGTGTCGGCTGACAGCCATACCGGACTCACCTCGAGATCCGAGTACCAGGGATACTCGTCCGCCATCGCGGTACCTACCCTGGCCGACGTGCCCGGCACAGTGACCTGGCGCGTCGACGCCCCCAGCGACCTGCTCGGCGCCACCTTCGGCGGCAGCTTCCTGACTCGCTACAGTAGCTCAAACGACCAGGTGCGATTGCGTTACTCGTGGGACGGTCAGGACTTCACGACTGCGACAGTTTTCAACGCCGACACCGCACCCACCTGGAATGCCATCCTGTATGCCACGCCCGACCTGGTGCCTCCCGGCGCACGCTCCATCTGGCTGCAGTATGATGTGCACAGCTCGGTGAGCGCATCTTCCCTAAGCACAGGTATCCAGGACGCTCTCCTGCAGGTGCACCACGCCCCCCACGATCCGGCGTTTGCCCCGGTGGAAGTGACCTGGAGCTGGACCGCACACCACACCGGGGGTGACGTCACCCGGCAGCATACCCGTGTGGTCACCACTTCCGATGAGGTTTGGGATCTCAATGTTGCCGGCTATCGCGATCCCACCATGCAATGGGTGCGGGTACGCCTAGCCGCCCCGGGCACTCCCGAGGGTTACGACGATGGGATCGACGTAGGCCCCGGCGCCGGCTTCGATCTGGTGAAGATCTCAGCCGATTGGATCGACGATCTGGCTTTCGGCCGGCCCTACACCGTGTCTCGACCAGCCTCGTCCGTCAATCCGGATACCGATGGCCTGGAGCTCACCGATGGCGTAGTCATCCCGCCCACCGACTACCAGACGTCCACCTACGTCCAAGGCCAGGTGGCGTACTGGGAAGGTGACGATCTCCTGTCGATAATCATCGACCTCGGCAGCGAGCAACTCGTACACGCCTTGCGTGTCACCACTCACCAACCCAACGCACAATTCGGCCATGCCGGAACCATCGCAGCCTATGGTCTGGCTTCCAACGGCGCTCCCACCGGCATGGGCATCATCCAGCACGATGATATCTGGAGCCCGTCGGGCGACCATCTCGATTGGGGCTACTGGCGTTCGGACGACTTCGCCGACCTGCCCGCGGGCGGTCGCCTTGCCCACGGTTACTGGTTGGTGCTTGAAACACCGATCACCGCACGCCAGGTGCGGCTGGAAATTCTGCCCCTGGCCGGCCACGGCGTAGGCATCAGCGAGGTGCAGGTGTTTTCGGCGGTGAGCGTGTCCGATTGGCCCGACCGGGAAGTGGACCTGGGCACGGTGTCGGCAGTGGTGTTCGATAATGCGCCGATCTCCAGACCGCGACAACACCTGTCCGTGACACCCAACCCGGCCAACCCCGGCACATTCATCGGTTACGAACTGCCGCGTGCATCCCGGGTGGTCATGCGGATAGTTGACGTGCGCGGCCGCCTGGTGCGCAACCTGGTCGACGGGTGGCGATCCGCCGGAGCGCATCGCGCGTTCTGGGATGGGCGCGATAACACAGGTCGCGCGGCGGCTTCGGGGGTTTACCTGGCGGTGGGCGAGTGGATGGGTGGTCGGACCATCGGACGCGTCACGTTGGTGCGTTGATATTCCTCGACGAAACGCGGCCGCCAAACCTTCCTGGGTTTGGCGGCCGGATGGAATGAAAATCAAAGAGAAACGCCGACTATTTCAACAGCGTGATCCTCTGAACGAAACTCTGGCCGCTTGCCTGCATCCGCAGGAAATAAATCCCACTCGCTTGCCTGCCGGCGTTCCAGGTCAAGCTGTGACTGCCAGCTGTCTGATGCTGCGCCACCAGCGTCTGGACCTTGCGGCCCGCCATGTTGTAAATGCTTACCTCGACCGGCCCGTCGCGGTCCAGGGTATATTCGATCTTCGTGACCGGGTTGAAGGGATTGGGGCTGATACCTTCGATGCCGACGGAACCCGTGACCACCTCCACGTCATCCGGGGGCAGTTCGGCGTGCATCAGCAGAAGGACGTCTTTCCCCATATAATCCTTATCACCGATTTTGAAGGTCAGCTCCACCTCGATGCAGAGCTTCTTAGTCAGCACCATATCGTCCGGCAGCATCTCCAGAATGGCCGCCACCACCTCATCGGTCGTGAACTTCAGGGTCATGTCAAGATAGCCGTCAGGACCTTCGGTCGTGCAACTGAAGCAATCCAGTAAATCGCCCTCGTAGGGAGTGGCTACATCCTCGTAGGCATGGCGCAGCGGCAATACAAAGAGGATATCCTGATTGTCGTCGCCGTCCAGAACGGGAGTCGGCATCTCCGGAAGCAGCGGCGCGACCCCTGCAAACCGGATCGAAGATGGGTCAATCATGGTCACGTCGATATCTTCCGTGCCCAGGATAGCCACCGGCAGCACACCCCCGCCCTTCGCGTTGATCGGGTTGGGACAGGAGGTCGGTTTGATATCGACGAAGACATCGTCCGCCGGGGGAGGTGGTGGAGCGGAAGCGTTAAGGATATTGATATACCACCCGGTCGCGAGTGGGCCATACCAGGCACTGTAACCGGACCAGCTCCCGTTGGGGTTCTGAATACCCGTAAGGTATTGGCAGTAGTGGGAGTACCAGTCGTCCCCAGCCGAGACGAGGGGGTCCTCATCGAAGCCAATCGTGTAGCCGCCGATGGCAGCGTCTATCCCCGTACCGATCAGAATCTCCTTGGTCGAGGAAATGACTATGTCAGTCAGGCCATAGACAGACAGGCCCTTGTACACTGCCCACATGGCGTAGGGATGGTTGAAATTGCCGTTCCAGGTACTGTTGGCACCCGTGTTCCACTGGTTGTTGATGTAACCGATGGCGGCCTGGACGGATGGATGGGTAGCATCCCGACCGACAACCGCAAACTCCAGCAGCAGGCCACCGGTCTTGCTCATATTGACATATGAGTAGGGTGAGTCGTAGCCGGAACCGCCACTGGAATCGTTTTGGACGTAATCAGCCCAAAGCGCCAACTCGTCCCGAACGTACTTCGGGGCCCCCAGGTTCCAATCAGCAGCGTACAGATAAGGCAGAGCACCCCACTGTGCGGTGGAATTGTCGGCAGTGGGGTAGTTGGCATCGTAACGCCAACCGCCCCGGTAATCTCCGCGATTGGGCTCGACCTGCCCCCAGCTAAACCAGTCAACCAGGTCTTGCATGAGCTGGGCCCAGGTCAAGCCGCTGACGGCTGACGAGCCCATCCCGATGAGGTTGTTTTCTCCCAGCGCCTCCCCGAGCGCATAAACGGTCGGAGTGCAAATACCGGTAGTGTAAACGTTCCGACTTGTGTTACCGACGCTGAAATATATGGCCTGGTTGTTGCCTCCGTCGTTTGTGAAATCGCCGTCATTATTGTAGTCCTCGGCGAAGCGCGTGTAGACGGCATACTCAACGCCGAAGCGAATATCCACAGTTGCCTTGCTGAGCATATACCTGACCCCGAAACCCACCACATCCCCGTAATGGACCCCGCCCATTTCAAAGTCATCGCCGGGCAGCCAGCCCTCCTCGACAAAGGCCATGACTGCCGCAGCCGTGGTGGCGAGAGTGCCGTCGTTGTTGTAGCTCCAGTAGCCCTGGTCCAAGCTGATGATTTGGGTTTGGGCCAGCCAGACCAAACCCGCGTCGATGGCTGCCTGCTTCTCCTGCTCGGTAGCGGCTTGCGCGTTACCCGCCAGCGCCAAGACCAGCAGGGAAATGCAAATGACTGAAAGAATTATGTTCTTCATGAGACCCCCCCTTGATTCATGGATAGAAAGCTTATTGAAGATTAAGACCGGATGGAGTCTTCCCTGACTATCTCCACCTCCTTTGCTCCCGTTCCTTGATGGGGAGCAGTTGGGGCAGGAACAAGCGGGCGCCAATTCGGTTGGACCATAGGTCTGCTACCAAGCCCTGCTTGCACATTTTTTGCACAGCTCGATTAGTTTGTAGATTTCAGGAAGTTGGCTTAAAGATTGGAGTCCCCCTCCAAGACAAAAATCCCCCATTGGTGCAAAACCTACTGGGCGAGGCGCAGACGATATCACAATTGCAAAATCAAAACAACCTCTGATTGATCGGGCCCGCCCCTCCAACAGGAGAAGCGGGCCCGATCGATAAAAACAGGGTTCAGCCACCAATGGCTAAATATCCAACATCCCTGTGTAGCTGTCAGTGTTCTTGGGCGAGGTTCGCAATTTATACGAACGGCCCCACAATTTCATCTCGGACTTGGCGTAATCACTGATGTCTTCACCAAAGACCATGCTCAAATCCTCGGCTGCCTTCAGCCAGAAATGGGTCCAGGCTCCGTTGGTGAATTCCGGCGCGTCGTAGGAATAGGTATTGTCCGATGCAGTAGCCATCAGGGTGCCACTCTCAACATCCCCATGGAAGCCGCCAATGACACATGCATCCAGAGTAACCATCTTCTTGGTGCAGGTAATGGCGTTGAATTTCTCCATCACGTACCCATGGGTCAGGTAATACATGTCCCGACTGATGAGACACGATCCATAGT
>JAUXGQ010000427.1 GCA_030621975.1 Gammaproteobacteria bacterium
CGGGAGATTGCTGCACTGGTAAGCGCGGACTATGGTTTGGATGAGTCAGAGCTTCGCGGGTCTTCACGAAACCGTGTACTATCGGAAGCGCGTGCGGTTATCGGGTGGCTGGCCCGGCGACTGGGGGCAGCTTCCACCAAAGAGGTGGCGGTTTTTTTTCACCGGGAGGCCTCCACGTTCAGCCGGCATATTGGAAGAATCGATGCCGAAGCGCGGGCGTCGAAAGTATTTCGGAAGATGCTGAAGGGATATATTAAAACATTAACGCAGGCCTGACACCATTAGGTCCGCTTGATCCAGGACTGAATGGTCTGGTCCAGTTCTTTCAACCCAACCGGTTTGCCAAGGTAGTCGTCCGCCCCGGCTTCGAGGCAACGTTCGCGATCGCCGGGCATTGCCAGCGCAGTAAGCACGATTATCGGAATTTTTCTAAAGGCGGGATCTTCGCGCAGCAATCGTATTGCTTGCAGTCCGTCCATCCTGGGCATTTGAATATCCATTAAGACGATATCGGGCGGCGTTTGTTGGGCGACCGCGACCGCCTCCACCCCGTCCTGGGCGGGAATAACCCGATAGCCGGCCGTTTCCAGGTAATCGGTCAGCATGAACATGATGGCTTCGTCGTCCTCGGCGAGCAAGACAGTCAATCCGGGCGCTGAGGGTCCCGCCGTGGTGTCGGTATCCTCGAGCGCCGAGGGTTTGCCATCCATTGCGGGATGAGCGTGCAACGCGGGATCCCAGGGCAACATGACGCTGAACAGGCTCCCGGTTCCAGGCGTGCTTTCCACCGACACGCGGCCACCGTGGAGCCTGGCCATTCGGTAGACAAGCGCCAACCCGAGTCCGGTTCCGTTGTACTCCCGGGACAGTTTACTGTCCAGCTGTACGAACGGCTGAAACAGTTTCATGCGCTGCTTATCTTCAATGCCTATGCCCGTGTCCCAGACGGAAAAACGAACCTGCTTTTTCGCCAGATCTCCCTCAACTTCGAGCCCAATGGAACCGCCCTCCGGGGTGAACTTGACGGCATTGCTCAGTAGATTTACGAGTAGCTGTTTCAGCCTCCGGGCGTCGCCACGGATGGTCGGGACATCGCGGTCGATATTGGAGGATATGGTAATCCCCTTATTTTGCGCGGACTGGCGGATCAGGCGAAGACTGGCGTCGCAGAGTTGTCCAACCGGGACCTGATCCCAGATCAGCGTCATCTTTCCGGCCTCGACTTTTGCCACATCCAGGATGTCGTTGATGAGCGCCAGCAGATGGGTAGCGCTCTCCTCAATGGTTTTGAGCAGTTTGCGCGGGGTGTTGGCTAATGGTCCCTCCAGTCGGTCCAGGAGAATCTCGGAGATCCCCAGAATCGAAGTGAGTGGGGTGCGAAGTTCATGGCTCATGGATGCCAGAAATTCGTCCTTCGCTTTTGCACTACGGGCCAGATGCGCATTGGCGATACGCAGTTCCTCGGTTCTTTCTCTGACGCGTTTGGCGAGCGCCGATCGCTCGCGGTCAAGTGCCGCGTGCGCCTCTCTGAGCTCGGTTTCCGCGCGCTTTCGCTCCGCAATATCCGCAAAGGTGACGACGGCACCGATCAGCTTATGGTCGTGATAAATCGGGAACGAGCGATATTCGACGGGAAAACTCGTACCGTCGGCCCGCCAAAACACCTCGTCGTCCACTTGTGCGGGTCTCCCGTCCCGATAGGTCTGGGAGGCCCTGCATTCCGACAGCGGGTAGGGGCGGCCATCAGGGTGGGAATGATGCATGATCGTGTGTATGTCTTTCCCCAGCAGATCGGAATCGTTTTCGTATCCGAACATGCGTCTGCCGGCTGGGTTGCAGAACACGCAGTGGCCTTCGGTATCTACCCCGTAGATGCCCTCCCCCGTGGAGTCGAGCAACAGTCGGGTCTGTTCCTCGCTCTTGCGCAGGGTCTTCCGATAATCCTCCAGGCTCTGCTGCATCTTTTTCAGTGCACGCAGCATCTGTCCCGCTTCATCGTGTGCGCGGACGGTGATTTCGCTGGAGAAGTCTCCAGAGGATATTCGCACGGCAACCGCGGTCGCTGCCGCCAGGGGTTGTCCCACATAACGGTCGATCAACCAGATTGCGAGCAGGATCGAGCCGACCAGGGAAGCCAGCATTATGATCAAGATCCGCGTTTCAACCTGATTGGTGGTCATCTCGATGGCCGCGAGTTGCTGATTTCTGTATTCGTGCGCAAGTGCGGCGACCTTGTCGAGTAAATCCGTCGGTTGCCGGTCTATACCGCGCACCCGGCTGTCGACGCTGATGTGGGCAGGTCCGTCATCAGCGAAGAAGTGGTTGAGTGCCGCCCGGTATTTGGCGCCAAGCCCGGTATGGGCCGCGAAGAAATCCTCCGCTGTTCGCTGGGCCTCCGTTTGTTCCGAAAGCAGGGGGATGAGCTTCTCCATGGTCTCCCTGGTAATCCGCTCTTGTTCGTAAAACTGGCTGAGGTACTTGTCATACAGGGCCGGCTCGTTACCGCGCAGCAGGATATTCTTCCACTCCTGTACCTGTTTTTTGAAATGGACCTGGGCCGACAGGCTGGCCGCCACGATTCGCGAAGAGAGCGCGTAGATCTGGGCGGCTCTCAGAGACTGCCCTTTGTGCAGCGAGACCGCATAAAAACCGAAGGCGAGATTGACGACGAGAACAAAGAAGAGACCCAGCACGAGCTTTGTTCGGATGTTCACCTCTAGGTTCCTAATTCGGTGTCAGGTCCGGTTTAGCAAGCAGGACTCGGTGGTGTCCTGCCGGGATTAGATACAAAAACCATGCTGGACAGGGCGTGTTCAGCGATACCGTCGCAACTGTGATTTGCTCTGTATCTTAGCAGGAACAGGCGGTTTTCCCCATCGGTGAGCTTAGTCGTCCCTCGGCTGGCTCGCACGGGGAGGTTCCGAGGCGCACAGGTGCCAAAACCGATCCCCGTGAACCGCAATCGGCGTGTTCAGCCAGCGTTCAGCGAGGCTCTCCTATCCTGTAAGTGAATCGAGGGAAAGGCTTTTCGGAGCCTTCTCTCTGTGACTGGCCAACAAGGAGACTGGGAGAAGAATCATGAAATCCGTGACTGCTGCAATCGTTATTGGAATGACCGTCCTTTCCGGTGCCGCCTCTGCGGGCGTTCACCATCTGGGATATGTGGACCGCGCCAGAGTCGTCTGGGCAAAGCCCATCTATGAGACCATCGAGGTCTCGCGTCCCGTCAGGGAATGCTGGACCGAAAG
>JAUXGQ010000113.1 GCA_030621975.1 Gammaproteobacteria bacterium
CAACGGACGCGCCACGAGGGCATGGATGCAGGAGGTAGAGCAACGCAAGGAGCAGTTGCCGAGGGTAGCGCTCGGCCTGATCGCTGGAAATGACCGAAAAAACGCGCCGGCCTATGAGCGAATCCCCAGTTCGGGAGGCTGGGACCCAGGCTGGTACCGCGTCGAAGGGTAGGTTGACGGTTGCCTGAGCTGCCTGACGACCCGGGGGATACTCGATGAACCTGGAAAAGGGCGTTTATGCTGCCTATACTCCGATCCAGGTCCTTAGCCGCATGCTCAAGGCCTGGCACGCACGCCAGGAACGGGGCAGCCCCAGGCAAGACGCCTTCGGCTGGGTAACGGTGGTGAGCGGACTCCAGGACATCCACGACTTTCTGAGCAGCCGGGGCCAAACCGATGGCCTGTCGCTGCGCGAGGCGGTATCGGAGAGCGATCGGGGCACTCAAGGTCTGCGTTGCCATCGACTCAACGTCAGCAAAAGTGGGATAGCTCTGCGGCTCGGGCTGCCCGACGATCCGCAACCACAGGTGGGTCAGTTAGTCCTCATCAAGGATGAAACCGATCCCAGGAAACCCGCTATTGAAGCGGGTATCGTACGGCGTTGCCTGCGCATCGATGACGACACCATGGAGCTTGGCGTCCAGTTCATACGCGGCCGCGTCAAGGCCATCGCCTTCCGTCCCGTGAGCGCAGATTCACAAGAAACCGGCTATCAATCCGGCTTGTTCATTCACGAAGGCGCGGATCAGCTCGGCTCGTTGCTGGTAGCGCGTGGTCTGTACCAGGAGGGCCGGGAGTTTCTCATCGAAGAAGCTGATCCGGCCCCGCTGGTTACGGCGATCAGGCTGATCGAATCCGGACCCGATTTCGACCGCTTCCACGTGCACAATTCCGGCACCGATTGGGCGAGCTGACCGGTGCTAAGCGCGCTCCGAGAGCACAGCAATTCCGAGCCCGGGTCACCTGAGCGTCAATCTTCCGGCCGGCAGACGCCGGTCTTCGCGGAGGGCGCGGCGCTGTCACAGCTTGCCAGCACCTTGCCGGTATCGTCCAGCAGCTGACCGGTCCACGCCTCCGCGTCGCCGAGGCGGAGGTCCATGTAACCGAACGCTTTCAATCCGAAGCCTATTCCGGTCATGCCGTCGATCGGCAGTGAGAAGCCGTGCTTGGGGTGGTTGGAGGCCAGCGCGACGCCGCCGTTGCCGACCACCAGCTGGCTCGGCCGCCTGGAATCGCCCTCGAAGCTGATCACCTGGAAACGGTGCATGTGACCGGATACAACCAGGCTGAGCGGTTTGCGTAGCGGGTGCTTGGCGAAGGCGGCCTGCAAGGTCTGGTCGATGTAAGCGTATTTGCCGGAGGGGTCCATACTGCCTGGCGCGCTCGTGCCATCGGCCTTTTTCACCGCCCACAAGGGGCGATGGGACTGGAGCCAGACCCTGTTGTCCGGACTTGCGGTGTCGACCAACTTCTGGATTGACTTGAACTGGCGATCGAAGTGTGTCTGGTGCAGGTCACCCTGATCGCAGGCGTTGGCCGAGTCCAACACCACGACAGAAAGACTCGGCAGGTCGATGCGGTATGGGGTATCGAAGACCAAAGGTTTGGTATCCGTCGCCGGCGGGCAGACCCGCTCACCGGTACCGACTTCCGGCAGCGACGAGCCCGGATGCAGAAAAAAGAACCAACCGGGACCCGCACGGCTGCACAGCTCGTGGTTGCCCCGGGCCACGACCCAGGGGGCGGCGGCCAGCAAATCGGCCGCGGGCTCGAAGAAGTCGAGCCACCAATTCTGCCACTGGTCCGGGGTGTCGCTGCCGGGACTGTTCTGCCCGTAATAGGGTCCTGAGAGCTTGCAGCAGGCGGTACCCGTGTTATCGCCCGCGTCGTAGACCTGGACCTTGGTCCCATTGACCTGGATGTGACCGGGGGTGCCCCGGTAGTTGTAGTCCCCCATATGCAGGACCAGATCGGGAGCGGACTTGGCCGCGGACTTGGCGATCCTGTTGAAGGGCCAATGGTGGCGGCTGTGCTGGTGACAGCCGTTCTGGTCCTTCGGCTTGCAACCGGTGTCTCCGACCACAACCAGATGCCGGACCTTCGACGGCAGGGCCGGCAACCTGAATTCGGTGTCCCCCACGACCGCGGACGCATTGATGACCGCCTCGCATACGCGCACCGGAAAGTTCTTCGGAGCGGGATTGATGCGAGCCCGGGTCTGGACCGGCGCTCCGCTGCCGTCCCCTCGAACCAGCAGCGGACAGGCCGTATTCGCCCCGTCCAGGATGACCCGTGCGATCGCCAGGGTGTCACCTTGTCGGGACTGCGCCACGACCGTGTAGGCGGCCTTGACCGGCGGTGCCGGTGCCGCAAGACTGCCTGCCGCGGCCAGACACAGCATGGCGGCGAGAGCGGTTTGGAAGCCGAAATTTGAGCGCATGCTGCCTCCTGGTAGGTGTCGGTAGAACTCGCGTCTTTCCTGGTGGGCCAACCCTTTCGGGGAATTGCATGGGGTTCGAGGGGAGTGACCATTCACAGGTTGGTTCTTATGCCCCGCGCGGTGGAAGCATCCCAAAAGGTCTGCAGAAACTATGGGCAGCCTGGATGCTTCTGTCAAGCCCGTGTAAAAAGTGGGCTATGCGCTCCGTACCGCCGAGGGAAAAGGGGAAAAGCATAGAGAAAAAAGTCAAAGAGATCTGGCGAGACGAAAACCCAGGGCGAAGAGCCGATTAACGGGTACGTACCAGTTACGGGCTGCGGAACGCAGGTTGGCCGGGTCGTAGTTCCAGGACCCGCCCCGAACAACGCGGGCGCGGCAATCCGCGGGATTCTCCGGCTCACGGACCGAACCATCGTCCGGCGCCCCTTCGTACCTGTCGTGCCAGCAGTCCTGTACCCACTCCCAGACATTGCCCGCCATATCATGCAGTCCCCAGGGGTTGGGGGATTTCTGGCCCACCGGTTGCGTCTTGCCGCTCGAGTTTTCCGAGTACCAGGCGTGGTCCCCGGCGCTTTCTTCACTGTCACCCCACCAGTACTCGGTATCGGTGCCTGCACGCGCCGCATACTCCCATTCCGCCTCGGTCGGCAGCCGGTAGTGCTGGCCGGTCTGCTCCGACAACCAGGCGCAATAGGCCCAGGCGTCTTCCCAGGAGACATTGATAACCGGCCGGCGCCCGCGGCCCCATTTCTGGTCCGGCGGCTTCTTTCGCCCGGTCGCGTCGGCGAAGCGCTCGTATTCCTCGAAGGCCACGGGGTAGGTCCCAAGCGTAAAAGGCTCAGGGATGCGAACCCGATGTTGGGGCAGCTCCTGCCCGCGTCCCTGTATCGATCCCATCAAAAAATCCCCCGCCGGGATGAGCCGCATGGACGGCCCCCGACTGCCGTCGGCCAGCCGGTCATGGAGCGAAACCGACGGAAGTCCCTTGCGGGCAAGCTCGCTGAGAGCCAATCGGTCGAGCAAGGCCAAATCGAGTCCGGCAAGCCCACCGAGATCCAACCGATCGAGCAAGGCCCAGTCCGCCAGCCTCGCCGATGAAGGTCATCATCTGGTCCGTAGCCCGCGGCTTCGCCTCTCCGGCCTCAGGCTGGCCCGTAAGCAAGGCGCGAGCCACCAGGAACTCCTGGATGCTGTAGTGGGAAAAGCGGAAGGCGCCCTCGGCGTTGCGGTTGAGCAGCGAACGGCCGCCGACGTCGAAGTCCTGGAGGTGGGCGATTGTCGGAAGCCCCTGCACGAGCTCATCCAGCTCAACCCGGCTCAGTGTGCGGCTGCCAGTCTGTTGCATGTGCTTCGCGACAGTCGTGCAGACGGACCACAGGGTCTCTGTGTCGGGTGGATTCTTCAGCTGCCGGCGCAGCTTCCTTTCTTCGCGAAGCAGCCAGGCCTCGACCAGCGCCTCATAGAGCCTGTAGCCGTTCCACTCCCTGTTCTCCGCGCCGAGGATGTCGCGCACAGGGGCCAGCAGCAGGGGCCGAAAACGCAGCGACTGCATGGAGGTCACGACGGACGCGGCTCGGGTGCGAAGCGTTCGGTTGCCGTAGGTCCTGGGGTCGAACCAGCGCACCGCCAAGCGCTTGCGCAGATAGGCGGCCACCTGGTTCTCGTCGAACAGGGACAGAAACATCATGGGACAGATGTACCCGCCCACCTCGACGCGCCCCGGGTTGCCGAAGGGATCGGCGCCCGTCTCCGGAAAGAACTGGGTGCGGCAGGAGACGATGACCCGGCGGAAGTGCTCGGTGGCCTTCAATATCGCCATCAGCCGCGCTTCGATATTTCCACAGGCCAAGGGGTCCTCGTCCAGAGCGTCCAGCAATAATAAGGTATGGGCCTTGTCCTTGTGACGCTTGACGGTATCCAGAGTGTCCTCGCCGAGCTTCAACAGCAGGCAGTCGTAGCCCCGAGGCCAGAAGGCCGTCAGATGGGCGAGCTTGAGCATCATCAGCAGGGAGGTCTTACCCATCCCGGCGTCCGAGAGAATGAACATCTGGGTGCGGCCACCGCGCAAGGGCACGTCGCCATTAAGAAAGTCGTTGATGACGCCAAAGGCCGGTGCGCGAACCTGGGAGACGGGATGCAGGTCCTCGTGGCGGTCGGCGGGGTTTGTGGTGCTGGCACTTGGGTTCCACATAGTAGCGGGCCAGCTCCTTGGCATCGCCGAAGATATCGCTGAGCTGCCGCAGTTCCTTGGCGCGCTCGCCCCGGACGCGAGTGAGCTTCTTGAACAGCGGCCCGAGCCATTTCAGCGAGACGAATTCCACAATGAGCACTCCAGTATTGTTCCATCAAATTTGGACCCGGGGGCTTTCGCCTGGCTTCGCGGGCGCGCCTCCGGCTCACTCCCCCGGACGAAGTATACCCCAATCGTAGGGCGGATTAGACGCGCAGGGCACCCACCTTGCCGAGGTCTAGGAGCCTGACCGCCTGTTTGTCATTGAGTATCGAAGTGATACGACGTATCTCTCTTTTCCCCGAGACGTACCTGCTATAATTCTTACCAGGTAATACTATAAGGATGTATTCATGGACACCACCACTGTAACCAGTAAAGGCCAAGTCACGATTCCCCAGGAAGTCAGGCGGAAATTGGGGATCCGAAAAGGAAGCAAAGTGGAATTCAAAGTAGTTGGGGGCCATGTGGAATTGCATGTAGTCAGCACACCAACACAGGTGACCGAGAGCGGCTTCGGTATGCTCAAGAGCGCGCGACCTGCCATTTCCGCCGATTTCGATCCTGCCTCTTTGGTACGGAGGGTCAGTTCAGAGTGATGACTGGATTGGATACCAATATCCTGGCGCGCTACTACATCGAAGACAAAGTCGACGCCGAAGCCGTCAAGCAACACGAGGCCGCCCGCGTCCTCATAGAGGCCGGCCAGCCGTTGATGGTATGCAAGACCGTTCTGCTCGAATTCGAGTGGGTTATGCGAGGGTATTATTGTTTCGAAAAGAAGAACGAAAGAAGAAAAGGGGACAGGTGCATATATTGACGACTAAGGTGTCGCTTGTTAATGTCGTCACATGCCGAGAACGTCTCGAATTGCTCCGGGAGGGATGGTCTTCCATGTCCTGAATCGTGGCGTGGGGCGGATGAGAATTTTCGATGACGACGGTGATTACGCGGCGTTCGAACGTATCCTGGAAGAAACGGTTGAAAATCAGCCGATGCGGATTTGCGCCTATTGCCTGATGCCCAATCATTGGCACCTCGTACTCTGGCCTGAAAGCGACGGAGATCTGGCTGCGTTTATGCATCGTCTGACGAACACCCATGTCCAACGCTGGCAACAACAAAAACATTTGGTGGGAACGGGTCATGTTTACCAAGGACGATACAAATCATTTCCCGTCGAAACCGATGAATATTTCTACCAAGTGGTGCGATATGTTGAGCGCAATGCCCTGCGGGCAAATTTGGTCCGGCAGGCAGAGGAATGGCGGTGGTCAAGCCTGTGGCGCCGGATTAACGGGACGCGGAAGAACAAATCGCTATTGAGCACCTGGCCCATGTTGAAACCGCGTCAGTGGCGCCGTCTGGTGAACCAGCCACAAACTGATACGGAACTGGATGCCTTACGCCGTTGCACGGTTCGCGGCCAACCGTATGGTTCAGATCGTTGGGTCGAACGGATTACCAAGGAACTCAGCCTCGAATCAACGATGCACGCACGCGGTCGCCCGAAAAAGAAACGTCCTTGAACGCCGTCAG
>JAUXGQ010000202.1 GCA_030621975.1 Gammaproteobacteria bacterium
GACCGACCGCGGGCAGATCGTAGAAGGTGGACATGGGCGCCTCCAGCTCATATCCCACGCCCTGCACGTCCAGCACCAACTGGGGCGGCTGCTTGAAAACGATTTCACCGCGCAGCCGACCGATCACCGGCGCCACCCCGCGCTTGCACGCGACAAATGCGCCAGGGTGGCTTCGGTGTGGGCATGGCTGAGCGCCACCGCCAGCGCATCCGCCTGATCCGGCGCCAGCGCCTCAGCGGCCAGATTGAGCATCAGTTTCACCATGTGCTGGACCTGCTCCTTGTCTGCCCCCCCGGTCCCGACGATGGCCTGTTTGACGGCGCGGGCCGCATACTCTTTGACCGGCAGTCCCCGGGTGACGGCGGCGCAGATCGCCGCGCCCCGGGCCTGGCCCAGCTTCAGCGCGGAGGCCGCGTTGCGAGCGAAGAATACCTCTTCAACGGCTATTTCCACCGGCCGGTGCAGGGCGATGACCTCGCTCAGCCCCTCGAAGATCACGCCCAGGCGGGCCGGGAAATCATCCCCCTGCGCCCGGATACAGCCACTGGCGATGTGCCGCGATCGGATGCCGTCACTCTCGATCACGCCATAGCCCGTGACCCGCGAGCCCGGATCTATGCCCAGGATACGTCTCAACTCAAGGCTTCCAGGATCTCGTCGGAGATCTCGGCATTGGAATAGACGTTCTGTACGTCATCCAGATCTTCCAGCGCATCGACCAGGCGCAACAGTTTTTCCGCGTCGTCCCGTCCAAGGACCGCACTGGTGGAGGCGTTGAAGGTGACTTCCGCGTGTTCCGCCACAAGCCCGACCGCGTTCATGGCTTCCTTTACCTCGCCGAAGCCTTCCGGCTCGGTGATCACGTCGACGCTGCCATCGTCATTGCCAATCACGTCCTCGGCGCCCGCCTCCAGGGCCGCCTCCATGACCGCATCCTCATCGGTACCCGGGGGATAGGTGAGCAGGCCCTGCTTTTTGAACATATAGGATACCGAACCGTCTGTCCCCAGGTTCCCGCCCGCCTTGGTAAAAGCATGTCGCACCTCGGAGGCGGTTCGGTTACGGTTGTCGGTCATGCAGTCCACGATCACCGCCGTTCCCCCGGGACCATAGCCCTCGTAGCGCAGCTCTTCGTAGTTTTCCCCATCCATGGCGCCCGAGCCCCGTTTTATCGCCCGGTCGATGGTGTCCCTGGGCATATTGCCCCCCAGCGCTTTGTCCACCGCCAGACGCAGGCGCGGGTTCGCCCCCGGATCGCCTCCGCCCATCCGCGCCGCCACCGTGATTTCGCGAATCAATTTGGTAAACAGCTTACCACGCTTCTTGTCCTGGGCGCCCTTCCGGTGCTGAATATTCGCCCATTTGCTGTGTCCTGCCATATCGGCCCTCTCTCGATCGATTAAGGGCTCGCGTAGAAATTAATTCACATTTTGGGGCGTCGAGACGCCCGTCCAGCAAGGCGAGAGGAGCGCGAATAGCCAGCCTATTTAAGCGACGAACAACGCAGCTGGGCGGGATAGATCGGCGTTCCAAAATGTGAATTAATTTTTGAAGCGAGCCCTAAGCGCGGATTCTAGCATTCTGGCGCGCAACCAGGAACACACAACTGGGCCTAACCCACGGCCACGCCGTCCCTTTTTCTTGCCTTACCACGAAGTACACGAAGTGCACGAAGCGCCCAACCGATCAATTTCATACAAGATCTTATAAGCAGCAGGCAGCCCATCGGCATCAAACAGCAAATGTAGGCTGGGGCTTGCCCCAACTTTGCTGCGTACTGGCTCGCAAAACAAAGCGCTGGGGCGAGCCCCCGCCTACCTCTACAGTTCCGGCTATACTCGGTCAGGTTATATCAAACCTGCCGGTTCTGAGGAACCGGCAGGTGGCCTGTGCGGTCCGGCGCGAAAACAGGAGGCCCGTGTGACTCACCGGCAGGGGCAGATAGGCACTGGCGCCCCGTAACCGGGTCTCGACCACCGCCACGGTGCCGTCACTGGGTTGCTCCAGCCCCCCCACCAGGCGTCCAAGGCCCAGCGCCTGGGTGCCGGCGATGATCCCCAGTTCACGCCCCCCTGTCCACTCGGGGACGTCTCCGAGCAATCCCGCCTCGGTACTGCGACCAAGCACCTTCCTCAGCACGCCCCCCCGCGCCAGACGCCCCGCGACGGCGCTTCCGCGCACCGGCGTTCCAAGCATTACCACACGCCCAGGCTGCTGTTGGGGGAAGCGGCTGAACAGGTGCAACAGTACAATGCCGCCCAGACTGTGAGCCACCAGATGGATGGTACCCGTACCCAGATGCTGCAGGAATCCGTGCAGTTCCGCGGCGCTCTGGGCGGGGGTGAGCTTCAGCGAAGAGTAATGGAAACGGTGGCAATCGAAGCCGCAGGCCCGGATGCGTTGCTGCAACAGGCTCATCTCCAGACCGCTCATCCAGATCCCGTGCACCAGCACCGCCCTGTCCTTTTTTCTCATGTCCCTAGATTGTCGATATCGCATTGATTGATTCACGTCATTGTGAGTATCTCCCACCCAGGGTACCCTGCCCGCGTTCGTCACACACTCCTGGCTTGATCTGTGGCTCAACAAATAACCTATAAGATCGAGAACCGCCTCTACCTGAGCATTACCGACCGGTGCACCCTGGGATGCACCTTCTGCCCCAAGAACAACGGCATCTTACAGATAAAGGGCTATGACCTGACTATGGATCATCGCCCCGAGCCGGAGGAGATCATCCAGGCCATCGATGAACCCGGCGCCTATGACGAAGTCGTATTCTGCGGCTATGGGGAACCGACCCTGAGACTGAACGTCCTGTTGCAGGTCGCCCGCCACATCAAGGCTGAACGTGGTAAGGTGCGGGTCAACACCGACGGTCTGGCCAATCTGGTGCACAAGGACGACGTGCTGCCCGAAATGGCCACCTGCGTGGATGCGCTGTCCGTGTCCATGAACGCCCAGGACGCGGAGACCCATGACCATTTCTGTCAACCCGGCCTGCCGGGATCTTACGAATCCATGTTAAGGTTTCTCAAAGACGCCCCTCGATACATCCCCAGCGTTACCGCCACCGCCATCGAGGGACTCGAGGGTGTGGATATTGCCGCCTGCCGAAGACTGGCCCATGGGTTGGGCGTAAAATTCCGCAAACGGACCCTTGGCAAGGTGGGGTGATGGACCGGAAGGTCACACTGGAAGCGCACGACAACCCTTTTGATCTGGCCAATCAGAGTGCCTACGAACGCTGGCGAGATCAGAAGCTCACGGACTACCCGGAGAGCCTGGGGCAGCTTACCGTGCCTGTGGCAGACCCGCGGCAACTCACGCCAGCGGAGCATCAAGAGATACTGAGGCTGTGCCGAAAGGCCAACATGGCCGTGTACGCCGGTGACACCGGCAATGACCCGGACAAGTCGATCGTGAGGACGCTGGGCGCCCAATTCGGGCTCCAGCGCCTGGATCGCAACATGGGCGCGGATGAGGACGCCATCACGGCGCTGCAAACGTCTTCGGACGGGCCCCGCCAGGGCTATATCCCTTACACCAACCGACCCATCGCCTGGCATACGGACGGTTACTACAATGCCCTCGACCGTCAGATCCGCGCGATGGTGCTGCACTGCGTGGAGGCCGCCGAGATCGGTGGTGAGAACGACCTCCTGGATCAGGAGATCCTCTACATCCTGTTGCGCGACGAGAACCCGAACTATATCCGCGCCCTGAGTCAGTCCGACGTCATGACTATCCCACCCAATGTGGTGGACGGAAAAGAACTTCGCCCGGTCCAGCCCGGCCCGGTATTTTCGGTCTTTCCCGACGGCAGTCTGCACATGCGCTATACCGCCAGGACCCGCAGCATAAGTTGGAAATCGGACCCGCTGACGAGCAGGGCCGTCGCTTTTCTGGTCCAGACATTGCGCGCCCCTTCCCCCTACCGCTTTCGCGGCAGGCTCCAGCCCGGACAGGGCCTGATCGGCAACAACCCGCTGCATACCCGCACCGGCTTCGAGAACGGCACGCGCCAACGGCTGCTGTACCGGGCGCGTTACTATGATCGTATTGCCGATACCTGAAAAAATCCGGTGTATTCCCCCGGTTGATCGCTCAAACAAGCTGTGTAAACATCGCGCTTCCAAACGGCGGGTTGAGTCTAGCCCGGGTTTCTCACCAGGCGGACCAGAACAAATGAACATATCGTCTCTTTTCCACGTGTTGCAGCGGGCGGCGGGCTTGTGAATCATCGACAGTCCGGGCTAGATCCGATACGGCATACGACACGATGACTGACAAAACCCCCGAACACAGCCCGGTGGAGATCAATCTGCACCGCAAGTCCCGTGTGCTGTCCATCGGATTCTCGGACGGCAATCGGTTCGATCTGCCCTGTGAGTACCTGCGGGTCTTTTCCAAGGCCGCGGAGGTACGCGCCATGGGCCGCCCCGAGACCGGCAAAGAGGGGGTAAACATCGATCGCATAGAACCCCAGGGACAGTACGCGCTGCGCCTGATCTTTGACGACGGCCACGACACGGGCATCTATTCCTGGGCGACGCTCTACGACCTGGGCAAAAACCAGGAGCAGAATTGGAACGACTACCTGAAGCGGCTGCAGGAGATGGGCTATACACGCGCCCCCGACGGACAGGACGGTGACAAGATCCGGCAACGGCGGATCAGATTACTGTATTTCGCCTATCTGGTACGCAAATTCGGCAAAGAATCCGAAGAACTCCTACTGCCGGATACGGTGGCCGATGTAAAGACCCTGCTCGCGTGGTTGCGCAAACGGGACCCCGATAAGGCCCGTTTTCTGGCCGACGATCAAATCCGGGTCACGGTCAACAAGCAGTTTTCGGAGGCCTTCACCCGCTTGCACGATGAGGACGAAGTGGCCCTAGTGCCGGCCGCCCCGACCCCGCCCGCGGGCGTATGAGTGCAGACGGTAAGGATAAAGAGGACCGTGA